>CADCPK010000425.1 GCA_902803215.1 uncultured Lachnospiraceae bacterium | reverse complement strand
AGTTTACCAATGCGACAGCCCTTCAGCAGCTGTTTTCAGTTGTTTGGCGTGTGCTTTGATCAGCCGGCAGCGTCAAGTACCGTGAAGCCGCAGTCCGGGCATACAGAAGCCGTGCCGCCCGCGGTATGAATCTTGGTGCTTAAGTCATGTGCCTTCTGGACCTGATCTAAGGGATAGAGATAACCCTTTACAGGAAGGTTATCAAAGGTCAGGTTTTTATTGCTGCCGTACTCGCGGATCTTAGCTACGGCATCAGCCCAGTCGATCCACTCCGAACCGTCAAAGCTGATATAGCTTTCTCCGGGATTGATCACACCGAGAGTATAGCGGGTCAGCCGTTCACCATCTTCTGAATGGAGCTGATTGTACTCTTCTACAGATTCTTCCCCGAGACTGGAAACATTGACAAGAGCATACTTGAGGCCGTCGGGAGTCTGTACACGTTCCATGACTGTGATACCGATCCTGGAGCCGGCGGGAAGCTGCAGATTGGTGGAGAGTTCCATACGGTGGTAGCCTGCAAACTGGAAGGTTTCCGTAGCAGTGCAGAGGAACTGTCCGTCGGTCGGAGCCTTGTCATCTTCACCCATAAGGTATACATAAGCCGTGACCGCAGTATTCATATCACCAGTCATGGTGGAGATGTACTGGAGTACAGAATCCTCTTCTACATCAAACACATTGGATGCATAGACAGGTGCATCAAACAGGGTGGAACTTACAATTGATGCCGGCATATAATCATACTCGGCAATGTTGAGATGATCCATCATCTGAATGTCTGCGGAGAGGTCATATTCAAAGGTCTCGCCGCTGCAGAGGCTCTGATCATAGTAGGAAAGCCAGAAATATCCGTCCGTTCCCCAGTCGGTTCCCCAGCTGTTCTTTACGATCCAGGCGCCGTCCGCCGGCGGCTCGTGTCCCTCAAGGAAATTCTCTTTAGGGAAGTTGTCGTCCCAGCCGACGATCGTGACCGCATGGTTCGACTGTACCGGTTCATAGGTGTACTGGGCATATACGACCGGATCCTCTCCGGAAAAGCCCATGTACTGAACCCTGGCAGCTGCCTTTTCATCCTTTTTGATCAGCTCGTCGATCGGGCTGCCGATGTAGTTGGATTTCGCGACTTCAGCCAGCAGATCATGGTCGAAGCTGTCGAGATCATAAAGGTCCTGGTCCAGACCATTGAGCCAGAGACGGAAGACAATGAGATTTTTCAGCTTGTCATCGGGAAGATCTGCGGCATCTGTAATTCCTGCGCGCTGATCGATATAATCATATACTATCGGATATTTCTTGAGTTCTTCATTGTTTTCAAGCTGGGAGAGCAGCATCTCTTTTATATCTTCCGGCTTTTGTTCCGGCATGTGCTGATCGGCGTGGAAATTCATGCCGACGCCGTGCCCGCGAAGAAGCTCAAGCTTGATGGCCTCGGTGGCTTCCGGAACATAGGTATAATTTCCGTTCTCATCGATCTTGCGGGGGCTCGGAAGAATATTGGAGCTTTTTAGTTCAAAGCTCTGCGTAAAGCGCATCTCTTCCGGAAGGCTCCAGTCAGCATTGGCACTTGAGGACCCGTCATTTGCCTGATAGGGCGCGATGTCTTCTGTCACAATGCCGACACCGGAGGCAAGGCTGGTGGTAGAAAGGAAATAGTTGCCGCCGAAATTGAGCGCTTCTGTACCCTCATTCTCAACCGGGTGCATTCCTTCGCCTGCCTGAGAATGGCCCTCCGGCTCATCATCGGATTCTGTCATAGGCTGGGAATTAAACCATGCGAGGTGGCGTTCGGAAAGATCTATCTCGGTGCCGGTGGTTTCTTTATACTCTTCTGCCGTCATTTTCAGGGCGCTTAAAAGACTGCTCTCGCTGGCAGCTGCAGTTGCAAAGCTCCAGCAGGTTCCCCAGGGAGCCTGATCTTTAACCTCTGTCACAACGCCTCGGTCCCTTAAATCAAACTTTTCAGGCAGGGTGTCCGCCACAGAGTCCCAGTAAAGCTCCGAGTAGAAATCCTCCACATCCTCTCCGACGATCATCATAGTCCTTTCGGTTTCTGAAATCTCTCGGGAAAGGTAATCAAGGGGCGTTAATTCTTTTACGGGGGTGACGTCAACTTTTCCGGGACTTTTGAATGCCTGCTCGGAGACAGCGGCTTCAACTGCTGCTTTTGCCTCCTCAGCGTTTTTATAAGTCCAGGGATAGACCCCGTCATCATCGATCTTATGGAAATCGGATCCGTAGATCGTTGTGAATTCATCCTTCATGGAGACGGTATGGAAGCCGCTCTTTTGGCAGGTCTCCTCCAGGGACTGGGCTTTGGCGGGGTTGCCGTAATCACGCTCTGTATCGTCACAGAGAAGAAGGAATGCTTCGCCGTCATATTTTTCGTTGTTGCAGGTGTACTGCGCCATGGAAAGGTCGCCGGTGCTGTTGCCAAATGCCAGGACCGGTACCTTGCCGATCTCCTGCACGATGGCGGAGACCTTGTTCATCTTGAGGTTCTTGACGATGAGCTCGCCGCCCATAACGACCTTGTCATCCGGGCTGTATACATACTTCAGAGGATCAGCACCATCCTGTCCTGCTGCGACATACGTATGGTTGGTGCCGATGACACGTGACGGCGGGATCCACCAGCCAAGACCGGTATCTATAATGGCGCGGGTGGCAACGCGGTCGGTTCCGCTCACGACCCAGATCTCAAAATCATGGTCGACAAGGTATTTTACCAGGGACATCATGGGAAGGTAATAGCCTTCGGTGTAGGTCATTCCGTTGAATCCCATGACGGGGTAGTTCATGAAAGCGCGGGCATAGGCATCATATTCCTCAACGGTCATGCCCTTGTATGCCTTCGGGATGGAGGTCGCAAGGATCTCCTCGGAACCATCGGGCATCTTGCGGTTCTTCATGCCCTCTTCCATTTCCAGGGCGATCTCTTTAAGATCTTCAGGCGCTTCCCAGCTGTCATCGTGAAGCACACGGTGAACGAAAAGGGTCGTGTCAAAATAAGTCGGGTACAGCTCACCGTAAAGCGTTCCGTCCATATCAAAGACGGCAATACGGTCTTCCACGGGAATAAACTTGTCAGAAGACTCGTCGGT
>CADCPK010000424.1 GCA_902803215.1 uncultured Lachnospiraceae bacterium | reverse complement strand
ATTCCGTGTCGCTTGTGTCAAGGGTTCTATTTATCCCTCGCGCCCTATGGGCGTGAGCATAAACCGCACCCGCTGCGCGGGCAGGCCCTTGACATCGCTCCCACTCCCGATCAGCCTCGTTGCGTATGGGTCAGATCGGAACAGGCGATGCTTCGCGCTTCTTACGCAGATTATTGGCAGTTTTCCGTGCTGCGGCAGCCTTCTCGGCAGACATCTGTGGCCTGTTGTACAGCGGTATAACAAGATCGGAGCACTTGAGGTATATCAGGGCGATCATGTTAGATGTATTACGGAACCCGCGCGCCATCTTGATCAGGACCTTAATCGTCGTATTTACAGCCTCGCTTTTCGCACTGTTTGCCTGGCAGCGGATGGAATTCAGGATGTTTTCCCTGTGCCGGACAATCTTCTCTGATAATTCCTCCATCGGCTTAAGCCCTGATACCGCAGCGTCGTTGATCCATTGCTCAAGTTCGGCGGCGGCCTGGCCGGTATCTTTCATATGGAGGATCAGGCGCAACGATTCTTTAAGCTGGTACGCCCTGTAGAGGTCCGGGTAGTCATTCTCTATCAGCCGGATCTTATCCATCTGGTTATCTGTGCAGTTTTCAGGCTTGTGGCCGAGCGCATGTTTGGCACCCTTGATGGATTTTGTTTTCTCAGCCAGCTTGTCAAGTACCGCCTGGTGTTCCGGAGTAAGCTGATCCTTCCGTGGACGTCCCGGCCTCCTGCATGGCTGCTGTTCATGAGATGCTGCCGCCTGAAGGCTTGCAAGAAAGGAAAGAAGTTCCAGTTTCCGGCGGCTTGGACGTCCACGCTTTGACATGGCCGAAAGCTCCGTCTCAGCGGCCTGCCGTTGTTTTTCGGCTTCTTCCGCTGCCTGCACTGCCTCTGCTTCAGCTTTTTGGTACTCTTTCTTCCGACGCTCGTATTCGGCAGATGCCTTTGCGGCTGTGGCGGTCCGTACCTTGTCGAGCTTTTCATTCGCCCACTCTGTCACATGGAAGAAATCAATGCAGCGCGTCGCATTCGGGAAGTAATCTTTTACACAAGTGTCGATCCATCTGGCACCGTCGCCAGCGACGATTTCAATCTTCCCACGTTCTTCCGGGGTCAATGCCTCGCAGAAAATCCGGAAGACCTCAAGCCCATTCCCTTCATGGATCCAGACGACACGGTTGCGCTCCATGTCATACACAACCGTAATGTATGAGAAACCTTTGCGGTAACTGGTTTCGTCAACGCAGATGCGGCGCAGACCATGCATCCGTATCGTTACATCGGGTTCTATCCGGGCCTGTGCTGCCTTGATGCAGTTGCCGACTGTCCTCCAGTCGATATCTTCAAAAAGGGCAATGGCCGTCCTGGACATCCGGCAAACCATCCAGGCGACTTCATTATTGAAGTCCGCCGTAAACCGGCTGTTGCCGTCCTGCCATGGAATGTACTCGGTCAGGATACCGTGGTCAGGGCATTCGATCCGTTGTGGCCGATAGCATATATGAACCTGGACGCCATTCAGGTTCGAGGCACGCCAGGTGGATTCTGTGCTGTATTTTGTATCGTATCCGGGGCACTTTTTCCTGCAGACCGGACAAAGATCCTGGACTCGTTTAAAAGGCTTGGCATGAACGTAGATTCGAGTTTGTTCAAATGTTTCGCCGAAACGATGAACTGTAACAGTTTTTTCTTCGCAATCGGTGACGTGCATACAATTGTGGTTGAGATTCAGCACGGATTTTAGTATAGTAAGGGGTGAAGCCATTGGTTTTCTCCTAATCGTGATTTGTCTTCGCAAACAACCACAATACAGGAGAGTCAATGGCTTTTCAATTGTCAATTTACACTTATCGGGAGTCGTTACCCACCCAAGCTACAGAAGATTCCTTTAATGCGAAAAAACGCTCCCCTTCTTGCACCTAATCAACTATAATTGCTTTCCCATAAAAGAATTGCAAATAGCATTGTTCTATACCGTCCTATTATCGAGAGTTCTGTTGCCTCTAAGCTTTGTTATTGGCGAAGACAGCAACATGCTTACTTTCTTGAATCGACCTTCGTGAAGATCTTTCAATACAGTTCTCCTGAAGGAATGCTGATTTGAAGAAGAAATCATGGAAGGATTCTGCCGGCTTGCCTGCTCAAGCGAAACTTCCTTGAACAAAATATTAGGTTTCAGTTCCTCCCACACTTCTTTTCCTTTTTCAGACTGTATCAAAATTACAGAAGTACCTTTATCGTCATCCATCTCCGGAGAAATATCCCATATCCCCCAAAAATCGCCAAGCGTAATATCACTGCTCCGGCTGTACCCTTTAAAACTGCAATTCTCACAGGAAGACCGCGAAATATAGTCTCGCGTGAACAGTTTCATATAAACGCTCTCTGTGCTCAGCTCCTTATGTACTGTTCCGCCAGCATATTCAAATGTATTGGAATACCGATAACGGCTCCAT
>CADCPK010000423.1 GCA_902803215.1 uncultured Lachnospiraceae bacterium | reverse complement strand
GCCGGGGAGCATCGTCCTGTACGAAGGAGAGAGACTCATCGCACACGGCACGCATACCAGAAAGGACAAAAAGACCGGGAAGGTCAGCACCAATGTGGAGTTCGAGACCCCGGCAAAGAACGGCAGGAAGTCCGCAGACCTAAAAAAGGTCAGGGTCATGAGACAAGAGTACATTAACGCGTGGAAACGCATCATCTGACAGAGAAGGAGGAAGCGGGGGAAAAAAACTTTCCTTTTAAGGGACAGTACATCATCTGTCTCATCATTGGAAAGCGCATTCACCCACGCCCATGCGGGCTTCGCCCCTATGGACGTGGTACCCTGCGCTAATTATGGAAACGCAAATGCCCGAAATCAGCAAACGCAGAATGCGCTTTAGATAAGGGAGGAGGAAAGAGGTACACGATACCTGATATGTAATGTTGAACGAAACAAGATCGCTGTTTGTCATCAGAAGATACAGATCAATCGTCTTTGCGACAATCATTGTGGAGGCTGTTAACTATATCGTTTCGCTTACAGACAGTATCGTTGCGGGAAATCTGGTCAACAGTTCTGCGCTGGCAGCCATTGGTCTGATCTCGCCGATCATCTCTTTGGCGACCTTTTTGGCGTCGATCATCAACTCGGGCACGATGTTTAACTATTCTTATAACATCGGTATTTTTGACAAGAAGCGTGCGCTGCAGTTTTTCAGCCAGGGTATTTACATGGCGCTGATCATAGGAACGTTCTGGTGGGGAGTGCTGTTAATGCTGCGTGGTGTAATTCTTCCGCTGCTCAGCCCTTCCGCCGAAATACAGCAGTATCTGAGAGATTATTACAATATCATTCTTCTGTTTTTCCTGCTCAGTCCCTTGTCAGCTCTTCTGGACAATATAACGGTCGTGGACGGAGGCGAAAAGCTGTCGGCCGTGGCGAATGTCGTGCAGATCGTATTAAATGTTCTGTTATCCATCTTTATGGCAAAACACTGGGGCGTAAAGGGTATCGCCGCAGCCTCGGTTCTGTGCAAGCTTTTATTCATCTTAATGATGCTGCTGCACTTTTTTGGCAAGAGGAACACGGTGCGGCTCGTTAAACATTGGAAGACTGCCGACTGTTTTACGATTGCCCGCAGCGGGATCGTAAAGGCGTCAGCATTTGCCCTTGATGGACTGGCTGTGCTGGCGATCAACATGTTCGTCACCCGGTATTTTGGCCGTGATACGTTGGTGCTGGTGGTCATGATCGAAAAGTATCTGGGGCTTCTGACGATGTTCATTGGTATGTCAATGTCGGGGCAGTCCCTGATCAGCACTTTCAAGGGAGAGAAAAACGCCAAGGCAATGCGGCATTTGATGAGAACCGCCTGCTCTTACCTGGCGGTCACCGGGCTGGTGCTCATGGTGCTCACGCTCTTTTTCGCACCGTTCCTGGCGACTGCGTTCGGCATAACTGCCGAACCGGTGCACAGGCATGGGTACATGGCGCTGAGGCTCGTTTCGATGACTCTCCCGCTGCAGGCGATGCTGCTGCTGTTCTTCATCTATTATTATCTGCTCGGAAAGCAGCTGCTGGCGTTCAGCATCTGCCTGTTCAAATATTATATCGGCCCGGTTGGCCTTGTGATATTGTTCTCGCTCATCACAAGATCTCCTGTGGGTATGTGGGTCGGCTTTACCGCCGCGCCGGTCCTGTCTGTGCTGATCTGTTCGCTTTTGGTTTACCTGAAGGGCAGAAAAGACGGGGAAGATTTCCCTTTTTTGCTCCGGCGCGATATGGACGACAGGACGTTTATTTATGATTTTGAGATCAATGAAGATAATACCGTAGCGATGTCGCAGACGGCGGATGCAGTGATCGAATCATTCTCAATACCCGAGAAGACGCAAGTGTTTGCCGGATTGATGGTGGAGGAGATGCTGCTGCGGATCCGGGATGAAAATCCGGGCAAAAGAGTCTTTGCCGAGTGCACGATCATGGTGGAGGAGGAAGGCGTGCGCCTGATCCTGCGGGACTCCGGGAAGATATTTGATATCACGGACACGGATACGCTGCCGGATTCCTTCAGGGAGTATGTGGTCGCGAATCTGATGATCGCCGCGCAGGAGTATAAGTCGTATATAACGACGACCGGCTACAATAGAAATGAGCTGTTTTTTCCGCGGTAGTCAGAGGTAGGCTGAGGTTGTCAAAGGGGACGGTTCTTCTGACAATTTACAACCTTGTCCGGCAGAACAGCACCGCTATGCCCATCTCTGAGGCGGTGGATCTGGCGATTGACACCTGTATCCGTAACGGAATCCTAAGAGAATTTCTCGAGCGCAATAGGAAGGATGTCAGGGCTGTGTCGATTTACGAATTTGACAAGAAGAAGTATTTAGCT
>CADCPK010000422.1 GCA_902803215.1 uncultured Lachnospiraceae bacterium | reverse complement strand
TCATCAATATCATCAATATCATCAATTTCAACTGATGTTACAGCTTTTAGATTTTTGCTATAAACTGCTCGCAAGTGCACTTGTAACCCAAGCAAGGTTTCAAGTGTACATATATCATCGCGTTTATCAACAACCACCACATCCAATTCGTATTCCTCTATTTCCTTGACTTCCATACTGTTTATCTTGGATGTAACCACCCCAACACAATCCATTGTTATATTAAGAAGCAGCTCATCATTATCGATTTCAGAGATTTTCCCGCCTCGGCGCTGAAATATGCTACTAATGATTTGCTCATATCTTTTCACCTCAACTATCACACAGTATCGTGCAGAAACCCAGATCATAGGCAACGATACTATTGCCGAACATCTCCTCCGGATTCCCCGACACTTTCCCTGCCAGAATATCCTGTGCACCGTCATGCAGTATTCTTATCGTGTCTGTGTTAATAGGAATATCCGCATGTGTGTTGAGAAGCGAAACAGGTAGATCCGTCAGGCTTTCTGCAATCTATTTCGCATTGTTCACCATCATCCCCGAATCGATCAGAAGCGCCTTCTCTGTGCCGGTCAGTAAAAAGAAACGCACACCTCCGTCTTCGATGCGCCATGTATTTGAATTGATTTGGATAATCTGATATTCCATATAGGTCACCTCGCTCTGAAGTATACAGCTGTTTCACTTTATCCTGCTGATTTTCTCTTCCCGAAGACCATGAGCATCTTTCATATCCGTAGCATAGCCTAACGCGATGGCAATCACAAAATCATACCGATCCGGGCATTCCAGGCGCTTTCTCAGTTCATCGGCCTTTTGACCCCGGAATGCAGGCTTTGGAAGTCCAAGGATAACACTCCCGATTCCCATTCCTTCTGCCGCAAGCGCCATGTTTTCCACAGCGATACCGCAGTCCACTTCTGTCCATGAGAAATCCTTCTCGCCAAAGATGAAAACGACTGTCGGAGCATAATAGAAAATCTGGAAATCCGGATCTGCGAAACGGGGGCTGCCTCCTTTTCCCATCACCAGTGCAGCTTCATCATGGATTTCCTGAATGAGATCTTTATTCTGTACTACAGAGAAATGCCACGGCTGATGGTTCCTTGCAGAGGGTGCTTCAAGCCCTGCGCGAAGGATAGCTGAAAGTACGTCCTCCGGAATCTGCTCTTCTTTATATATCCGGTGTGATCTACGATTTGAAATGGTTTGTAATACATCCATGATTATAACCTCTCTTACCTCGTTCAAAATGTGTATTCGTGTCCATTCTCCCAGTGTTTTCCTCACACCTCAAACTTCTCAATGATCGTATCCAGGACTAATTCCTTTTTCAATTCGCCCAGCCTGGCAAAATGCTCCTGTTTTCCATGGGCAGCCAAAGCCTCAGCATCACGCCACTTCTCAACAAGAAGCAGATCATCACTCCCATCAACAGGTGTGTAGTAGTCATACTTAATATTTCCTTCTTCAGCACGGGAGGCAACATCGATCCCCTCTGTGTAAATCATCTCCAGGAATTCTTCCCTCATATCCGGCTTACATTTGTATGTTACGTTTAATACGATCATTTTTTAACCTCACACTCCAAGTTCATACAATTCAAAATCCACTCGTCCGGTGTCTTCATAAAACAGTTTCAGGGTGTCCACATAGATAAAACCCAAGCCTTCATACAGCTTCTCCGCAGGAACATTTCCTTTCAGCACATCCAGACGGATGGCTTTCATTCCGGCGGTCTTTGCCGTCCAGATTGCAAACCGCACCATTTCCTTCGCCAGTCCCTGTCCGGCAAAATCACCGTGGACGCCGAGCATGTGGATGACCATGAAATCTTTGTGGTTCAGTTCTGTCGGCCATACAGCCTCATCATACTCGGGATTGCATTTCTGATTCAAAACCATCGCCGCAGCGATTCTGTCACCCGAGCGGCCGGTATACAATTCTCCAGCCTCGATCGCACTCTTCAGTTCTTCCGGCGCCGCTTTTGATATGATCATTTTATTTCACCACAACTCCACGGCTCCGCTCTCGTCACCCTTAACCCAGTAAGCCTTATTCTCTTCCGGTTTTATGTAAACCTGGTCGCAGCCTTCGGGAATCCGTTTCAGCACTTCCTCCGGCGTGATCGTGCCGCCAAGCTGGGACTGGATGAGGATGGCGGTTTTCTTTTCACTGGCCACAGCCTTGACGGCTTCCTTGGCTTTGCGGGCGGTAGAACGTGTTTTCTTCTTTACTTCGATTTCAGTAGCTACAACCTTATCCGATGCCTTAGCAATCATCTCTTTCACAGCCGCTTCGATGTTCTCCGGAATTTTCAGCGTCCCACTCTCATATCTGCCGTACACCATAGGTGTAACGCCGAGTAGTTTGGCAAATTCACCTTTGCCGTGTTTCTTTTCTTCACGAATCTTCTTCAGTTCTTCGTTGGTCATAGTATTCTCCTTCCTCACTCTCTTAATACAACATTTCTAAGTTCTCTCAGGTATGACTATCTCTTCTGTTCAGCTCAGCCTCTACATTGTTCAATGTTCCAAAAAACCTGTGTGTGGCAACTGCCGGCCCCATGAGGAATAAACCAAACACATTCCAGCCAAACATATGCCACCACGATGTGTACGGGCCTTCCAATATGGTATGCCTGTAATATTTCAAAACTTATACGTCCTTATAAACATCTTCTCGTCCGCGCCGTCCCGGAAGTACCTCAGCAGAATCTCCG
>CADCPK010000421.1 GCA_902803215.1 uncultured Lachnospiraceae bacterium | reverse complement strand
CTCCCTGATTTCCGCTCCCGTATGTCGTTTGACTTATACCTAGCACTTCAATGAGGTTTTGGAAACTCACATATCCGCCTCCGGGAATGCTGAATTCGTACATTTTCCCGTTGACTTCGTAGTGAAAGTCCACCGTATACACCACAGCATACACGCTAAATCCATCCGTCTCAAAGGAAACATTGCCTTCTTCTGCGGACTGCTCCGGCACTTCCGGGCCGATTTCGCCAAAGTGAACGACGACTGTTTCTTCAGCGTCTTTAGCATCATCGAGCGCGATCGTCACATGGACAGGTGCCTTCGGCTGAATCTTTTCTTCGCCGACAGTAAGATAGATATCGAAAAGCCCTGTCTTTACAGCTTTGTCTTCCTCAATCCCGAGCGCTTCTGCTGCGGCATCTGCATATTTGGTACCATCCGCCATTTCGGCATCTTCGGCAACTTCTTCAACGTGAAGTTCGGCGCCCTCCGGAATGTCGGCATCGGCTCCGTATGTCATTGTAACGGTATAGTTGTGGCCATTGCTTGCCAGGACTGCTTTCTCGAGGGTAGTTGTCACAAAGCCGTAAACCGAAAAGCTGTCCGCCACGAAGGCGATGGGATTCATGGTTTCGTCGAGAGTAAACTCTTCCGTCGTTTCTTCGGTTTCGGTTGTTTCAGCAGGTTCCGCAGTCCGGACCTCTGCAGTTTCGAAGTCTTCGGGAATTATTAATGCGTCTTCCGTCGTCATCCCGTAAGCTTCTTCAGAGATTGTAACTGCTTCTTCCGGAGTCAATTCGTAAGTCTCTTCGTCAGCTGCAAATATTTCTTCCGGAGCTAACTCGTAAGTCTCTTCGTTGGCTGCAGATATTTCTTCCGGAGTCAACTCGTAAATCTCTTCGCCGGCTACGGCTGTTTCTTCCGATATCACTCCGTAAGTCTCTTCAGGTACAATACCCGGCTCTTCCCTGCCGGTCACCTCGCCTGCCGACAATGCCGCATCGGTTTCTGTACTTGCTGCTATATTCGCCGCAGCTTCCACCGGATCCACGGTATCGACCACCATCACTTCGTTTTCTTTATAGTGAAGGACAGCCGCGTCATCACTTGCCGCAAAGTTATCAGCCAGCTCGACCACTACCGTCACCGGCGCTTTCGGTTCAACAGGCACATCTCCGTCCAGAATTGTAATGTCGAAGAATCTCGCATTCTCTACTGACATTATTCTGTCTTCTGTCGAAAGAGTGTTCGCAGCTTCGTTTACATATGTATCATAATCATTCTCCCCCGAGAGGATCTCGGTTACCTGAAGTACTGCGTTATCAGGGATTTCAGCTTCTTCTGTACAGGATACAGTAACACGATAGTCTGTGCCTTCGGCCTTCAGCACATGCAGAGGCGCTGTTTCAGCATCATTTTCTTCCGTACTTTCTGCTTCACCGTCAAAAAACTCTGCCGGTTCTGCCGCATCTTCAACAGTTTCTGTTTCTTCAGAAGGCAGTCCTTCAGCTTCTTCCTCTGTAGTTGCGTAAGAATTTTCTGTTGCCGTCTCTCCAAACTCGTCGGCAGGGATCAGCTCTTCGCCATGTTCCTCTGAGGAGCTTTCTTCTTCCGAGCCTGCAAGTTCAGGTATTGTTTCATCGTAATAATTCGTTTCATCTGCAGTTATGTCCGCGCCTGTTTCAGGCGGAATGATAAGAGAGTCTTCAAGTGAAGCCGCGTCATCATTATATGCAGCTGTCTCAAGGTCGTCCTGCAAATCTCCGGAATCATCTCCGGCACTTACGAGTACTGTAGAATTCTCAAATTCCGGCTGTACCGATCCGGCCGCCTCACCTGTATTGTCAGTTAATATCTCGTCAATATCGCCCGAACTGCTGCCTGCTGCCACAGGTTCCTCGCTCTTCGTATCTGCAGAAGCCACATACATACCCGGCTCTTCCAGCGCTGTGTCAAGGTTAATCGTAAGCGCAGGCAGGATCATCATGTATGTTGTGAGAAATACAACTACCGCCATCAATACACTTGTGATCCTGCGCCACGTTCCGCGCGACAGCAGCTTTTTCCACCTTTTCTTTTTATTTTCCGGATCATTGTTCATGGGAATCACCCCTTTCGGATGCATAAACAAATGCAACGTTCTAAAGTTATATGCGATTTACTTTTGAAGATTCATTTTTGTCAATTTTGTCTGTCTATTATAGCTTATTTTCGAAATCGAATCAACAAATGAACCGCATTTGTCGTCATTTACCAAAAGTAGTTTGTTTATAGATATTTTCACCTATATATAGTTGTTATTTGTCTTTATTTTACCTTTTCAATCGCTACTTGCATAAAAAAAGACAGTAAGTCAGGGGACAGGTTCCTTGACTCAGCCCGCGGTTTACCGCAGGATATTGGTTGGTGATACTCAGCGTGTACTTAAAGGACTCCTGCCAGTTTGAATCCTCCTCATGTGTTTCAACCTCTATGGTGTTATCAAGCACTTCAAGCCGATATCCGTCTATGTTGGCCGGTCCATTGTTCAGGGCCTCTTTCTCGACAAGCGTATATGTACCGGATGGGAACTTGTTAAAGCCCGACAGATTAACTTCAGCGATCCACGCGTTGTCCTGTACACTGTAATTAAGCTGCGGTGCAATCTCAATAGCCTCAGCAATATCGCTCACCCAATCCAGCTTCTCATATCGTTTGGTCTCCGGATTCCATACCGGAGTCGCTTTTTGGCCGGCATAGTATCCGGCATCGTTCTGTATCACAAAATGAAGATTTCTGAGCATCTCAAGATTCGCATTGAAGTCTTCCTTACTCAGACCGATAACCTTCTTTTTGATCTTCTCGAACTCACCCTCCGAACCACGGCGATATTTATTCTGAATACGTATTTCCACAAACTGATCATCTGCATTGATGCTTCGGTTTACGGTTCGGGTAGAAATAATCTCATCAGGGACCGGATTGCCGCTGCTGATATCCCAGTTGGTATTGCCCTGCTCATAACCTTCTATATGCCAGATATAGTAGTTATATGCCTTCAGCAGATCCTGCTCGCCATACTCCTTCATGATGATCTGACAGCTTTCATCTCCGTTTTCCGGATACAGTCCCGGATAATAAGGAACATCCTCAAACTCATACAGGAAGGTAGTGCTGCCCTGCTCGTTGGTATACTCATGGAACTGCGAAAGATCCAGATGCTCGGTACCCGTGGGAAGCGTGACATCAAAGGTCAGCAGCTTCCTGGTTTCCGTATCTGCCGCGAAAGCGGCGTAGGTCTCTGCCTTTTCGTCGCCATTGTTCGGCTGGAAGTCAAAGTGCTTCTGTACCTGCACGGTCATGGTCAGCTTACGGTTGTAGATCGTACCGCCTGATGTTTCCAGATAATCATCAGGTCCATAGGCATCGTTGTTCTGACTCTTCTGCTTCCACGGATAATAGCCGTCCGGTGTCGCAGCAGTTTCCTTAACCACATAAGTGATTCGATTATTGTGCTCGTCAAGTCTGGGAAGGTTGCCAAAGCTTGCATGCCAGGGCTCGTCTTCCATGAAGTCCGCTTCTGTTTCATCAATATGACCGTCAAGCGTAATCGATCCGATCGGTGAAGCCTCCACCTGACCGTTTATTTTCCTGTACAGTGACAATGTTGCGGTGGCATTTTCCGGCATATCCTCCGCAGCGATTTCATTAGCCCGACGATCGATCCACACCTTATTCGCCTCGAATCTGATCAGTGTATCATCTTCCTTGGCGTAAGTGTTGGTCAGTGCGGTTTCAGCGGTTGAGCAGTTCTCTACTGTCGCATTGTTATTCCCGGATATGCTTTTAACAGCAAAGTTTGCTGCCGGATTTGCCCCTTGAATCGGGAACACATCACTGACGCCAAGGCGATGACCGTCAGCAGATTTCAATTCCCATACATTATAGTTGCCATCCTCCAGACCATCAAAGGTCACCGTTTCCGGAGTCGGTACACCATTAATAATCCGGATTTCCTTTACCAGTATATTTCCGTCTGAATCAAGGACATACGACTCTTTATCACCTTTGGTCAATGCGATATAAATGGTATGGTTGACCTGTCCTTTTGTAAGAGTTTCTTCGACAGAAACACTCTTGGTGAACTCGATCCTGTTTGAATCCCAGACAGCATAGAGAGTGTTCCCGGCTTCGTCACTTACGCCATATGTTCCTCCGAGCTTGAAGATATGTGTATCTGAAGGTACAGGTCCTTCATATGTTCCATCATCTTTCAAGTGAATCGGGTTCTGTGCCGGCTGCAGGGGCTTATCGCTCCAGCCGATCAGTTTATACCCTGTTACCGCAAAACCGGCTCCGTCATGCAACGTCACAGAACTGTTAAGAACCAGCTTATCCTGAGTATTGTCCGTTAAATCCTTCAAGGCAGTCCCGGTTACTGTTCCACCGTCAGGCGTATTCACTTCGTACGTTATACTCGTATCTTCCTTATGGATAAACACAGGCTCCATAGTAATATACTGAATATTGTTTTCTTCCTCCGCATAATCCGAATTGATCGGGAAGGTTTCACCGGGTTGATAAACAGGGCCTGTTGTTCCTTTTACCCGCCATCCGGCAAATTGATATCTTTTGTCAGCCGGCTCGATGGAGTGCCCTACCTTTGCTTCCGAAAGATCAATATAGGTATAACTGTCCGTAGGCGGCGCTGTGTTCGGATCTCCCGCAACATATCCTTCGGTTCCTTCGGTTCCCATATCCGGAAGGTATCTGACCTGGATAGTTCCCTCCTTACGGAAAACTGCCTTCAGATATGTATCCTTTGTGATCTGGGTAGCAAAATTGAAAGGAACATTGGAAATCTGATTGCCTTCTTCATCGGTTTCATACCATCCGACAAAGGTATACTTACTCGGATCATATTTGTATTTTCCACCCGCTGCCTCAACATAGGTCGCCGTCCGCCTGGAGTAATCTTTCGGATCGTTGTAAACGATATTACCGTCAGCATCCTCATAGTACGACCACCAACCCTCTCCGGCGGCATCTGCGGCTTCATCATATCGCCAATAGATATAATTGTGGGTACCGGTTTCGCCGTCGGCAGCTTCTACATAATTGCGCTTAACTGCTTCCGCTTCTTCGATCGTCTCACCATAATCAACCCATGCAAATGTACCCTCTGAACCTTTCGTTTCGCCTCCGTTATAATCTAAGCGTACATAATACTCTTCAGGGACAAGTTTTGCATAAAGGATCAGGTTGTTGGGCGGCATGGTTTTTCCGTCGAAGGTATACTGCCCTCCGATTCCCTCCGGATTATCGTACCATCCGACAAAGCGCATACCCGGAGGCACATCCACTGCCGATGAATACTTATCGGCATCACTGATGTCCGCTTCGTAATAGTACTCATCAGAGCCTATTACGGTGTTGCCCTGTTGGAAAGTAACAGTGTACTTGTTTCTCAGATAATAAATATTCAGTGTGTTGTTTGATCCGTCGCTAAATGACGAACCAATCTGCGCGCTTATGGAATAATTATTGTTTGTAGTAGCGACATCCGCTCCGTTATTGTTATTTAATGTGGAAACATCCTGTGTGCGAATATTAACCTTGAATCCTTCATAGATAGAATAATCATCCCATGTGGTGGAGAGTGAATTTCCATAGATCAAATCATTACGCACACTTGTGAAAGTATTGGGAGCAATGCTTTCATTATCAGAGGGCAGATCCTGCAGCAGGTAAACCAAATGGTTTTCCACACCGGTGTTTTCCCTGTTGTAGAATACCTGGTTATTAGGGGGCATAGTCTGAATACCGCTCTGCATGACACTTCCATTTATTGAGGTATACCACTGTTGCGGATAATCAGCAGATAGATCCGTACGCTTATCCGGCCAAAGCTGTGAAACATCTTCACCGTATTTTGCCGTAATTGTCAGATCATCAATCACAAACCATTCGTTTTGGTTTCTTGCATACGTAAATCTGGTTCCTGTATACTCTTCACCTGTCGAAGTAACTGTCCAGAAATAAGTAGTCTCCGTTTTAGTGCCGGGTGACAGGGTATAACGACTTCCATAGGATGACTGCGTATAATACGTTGTCGTATCTCCTTCCGGTGGAAGATTGTTCCCATTGTATTGTGTCTCGATATACCGATTTCCTGTTCTGGTATAAAAAGTACCTGTATACTCATAATATCTGTTCCCGGAACGATAATAGTAATACGGAATTGAAATCGTCCTGTTTCTTCTCGTCAGCGAAACATAATCTGTGCCGTTCCATCCATATACATTGCTTGTCGCTTCATCGTTTATTACATATCCTGTTCCGCGTTCATACTTCAGGAATAAAACCGTATACTCATTCCTGTCATAATACACATTGACAACAGTGCTTCCATCACCCTCAATGACTTCTGTCTTAACGTTATAAGGATCGCTGCTGTCACTCGTATTATGCAGGGAGAATCCCGCAATGTCGTCCCAGTTCGGCACAGGCGGCGTTCCTGTATTGGTACCGGCTGTACCGCGAGCCGGAACGCTGTCCTTGTACACATAGTTATAGGTTCCGTCCGCATTGGCATTCGGTTCCTGCTGATAGTATACAAAGACATAATCCACCGTTGTAGGCGTCCAGTGAGCAACAAGCTCAATATCATTTTTCAGTTTTTCGTTTTCGAAATAGGCGGAATTATTCCTGAATCCACTGCTAAAGCTTCCATAGGCATCAGTAACTCTGACATCGGCGGAAGACACAGTCCATGAATAATCAAGATTACCGTCATCTCCCTGCGTAGCAGGATTCCTGATATACCAGCCGTCGAAGTGATAGCCGGCACGAGTCGGAATGCGATCCGTAAGGTTATCCCGCTCCCAGTTTCCATCCAGCGCATATTCGGCGCCAAAGTATGTGGCATTACTGCCGATTGGTCCGGAATGGTACGTAACCCACTTCACATCTGCAATGACAGGATACAGAGTTGTCGCTTCAGTAATTGTAAAGTTATCGTCGGGAATAGTTTTTCCCGGCGTTGCGGTCCAACCCAAGAAAGCCGTCGTTTTGTGCAAAGGCTGATAGGCGACAAATCGATATTCTTCAAGCTCCTCCTCAGTCCATTTTTCACCTGTCGCCTTGTTTTTGATATCCGTCGTCAGAACAGTGTCATTTTCATGACGACGATCGACAAGATATACCGTGCCATTTTCATCATAATAAGTAACGTACTGCGTATTATCATACCTGGCATACACAGTGATCTCCTGCATGGATGATGTAGAGACAGGTGTATCAAAGCTGAGCTCTGTTCCCCATGAAGTTCCGTCCTTTGTCCACCAGCCGACGAATTCCTTATCCGGCTGCTCCCCGGTAGATACGGTGGGAGTCCCCGGGTCGAGTGGAATCTCCCCATCTTTTACATACTGAATGTTCGTCGTATCACCATTTTTATTTGTGAAATAGAACGGGGTTCCGTCTTCCAAAACAAATGTGTATTTAATGGAATACGTTTCTCCGGTTGACGGGTCGCCGTTAATGATTGCATATACAGAAAAGCCGGTCGCCTCAAAACTCACGGTTTGTCCCCGGTTTGTGGTTTCTGTCTGACTTTCGATCTTCTCTCCGGCATTCTCATCATCAGCAAAATGAACAACACTCAGGTTCTCACTCTCGCTGTCCGTCAGTTCAATGTGTACGTCAACCATGGTGCCCGGTGCAGGCTGATACTTTGCGCTATGATCATTTTTATCAACAATGCTGATGTCAAACAGCCGGATATACCCCGCGCTGCCTTCTTCCATTCCAAGCGCATTTTCCGTCTTTGATACATATTCATCATAAACAGAGGACGTGCTTGTATCATCAAAAGCAGGCGGCAGTATCTCTTCCACCATCAGTTCTGCATTTTCCGGTATCCCTGCCTCCGGCCCATAAGACGCAACGGCCCTGTAATTATGTCCGTCCGAGGCCAATACATTCTTTTCGATCACTGTTCCCATGATATCGTAGGTCAAAAGGTTGTCTCTCTCAAACTCGATAGCGTTCATGGGTTCGTCTAATGCGAGTTCTTCTGCCGGTTCTGCCGCGTCCTCAACAATCTCCTGCTCCTCAATCGGCAGATCCTCGGTTATGTTTTCCGATAGGTCCAAAGAAGCTTCTGATACATTCTCGTCAAACTCATCAGAAGAAATCAGTTCCCCGGCAGATGTACCTGAAGGATCTTCTTCGTGTATTTCCGGTTCGGTTGTCTCTCCCAATGACATATCCGTTTCTTCGTCCGGTATGATCTCATTCAGATCAGCAGGAATAATATCGGAACTGCCGGAAGCCTCCACATCCATGCCGGGTTCCTCAATTACGGTCTCAATATCAATAGAAATCGCCGGAAGGATCATCATATATGTTGTGACAAACACAACCAGTACCAGCAGCACACTCGTGATCTTTCGCCACAACCCGGGAGACAGTAGTCGCTTAAGTATGTTCGTTTTCTTTCTCGAGCTGTCTTTCTTCATAGTCATCTTCTCATTTCTTTTGCAGGTCAAGTCAAAGGTAACCGGCAATCTGATTTACTGCTTTCCGGTAACCGATAGCCCACTCCGTGGGTCTGTTCAATCAAAATGTTTGTATATTTATCGTAATTAATTACTATACAACTTTTTCACAAAATTTGCAACACCATACCGGGAGGGTCACGAGACGGTAAGCCGCCCCTTGTATGATTGCGAAAAGATTGATATAATCTTTTGTACAAAGCACTCCGATTACCTCACATCGGAGTACAAATTAACTGTCAGAAAGGAAAATTCCTATGAAAAAAGGATGGCACCTCACAGTTGTTGTAATGGCAATGGCTTTCTTGATCGGCTTTAACATCGTCGGCATCATGCCTGTTCTTAGCATGATCGCGGATAAATATCCTGACCGGAGCACCGGTACCGTGCAGCTCCTGCAGACGATCCACTATGCTCTGCTGATCGTAGGCTCCCTCTCCGTTGGATTCCTGTCTTCCCGTTTTTCAGAAAAGAAGGTCGTGCTGGCAGGAACGCTGATCATCGGAGTCCCGGGCATACTGCCGTTTTTTGTGGAGAATTTTACTCTTCTTTTTGCCTGTCGTATTCTGATCGGTCTGGGGTTTGGAATCGTCAGCCCTATGATCACTGCTGTTATCACTAAGTTCAGTGTTCCGGAAAAGCGTGCGGGATATATGGGGCTCAACGTTGTTGCCATGGGAATCAGCGGTATGGCAGGAAATCTTATTGGCGGCATGCTGGCGAAAAACGGCCTCCGCTATTTTTACCTGATTTACCTCCTGGTAGCTGTATGTGCTGTTCTGATCATTCTGTATCTTCCCGACACTGCACCAACAGCAGGGCAGGCAAAGTCTGTTGCAGGTTCCTATAAGCCAATCGTGTTTGCTCTTTCGACCATGACGCTCCTGCATGCTGTTTTCATCACTGCATACAGCACAAACATCAGCCTGTTTATCTCCGCTCACTTGACTTCAGATCCGGGTGCATCCGGAATAGCAATAGCCATAAATGCTCTGTGCGCAATGATCCTTGGTATGTTCTTCTCAAAGGTGCTCAACTTCTTAAAAAGAGCTTCTCTTCCATCAGCTGCGCTTATGGCAGCTCTTGGTTTCGGTGCCATTCTTCTCATCCCCGGAATGCCCGGAATACTGATCTGCAGCGGACTCTGCGGTATGTCCCTCAGCTGTTTCAGCGCCGCCGGGGCCTACATGGTCAGTGTCTCCGTTGCTCAGGAGGATGTGGCAGGCGCCAGCGGTATATATAACGTCTTTAACAGCATCGGCGGTCTAATAGCCCCCTTCATCCTCGGCGGCGCCGCAACCGCCATGGGCAGCAACACCCCCGATCATCAGTTTACAGCCGCGTTTGTCGGGATGCTGGCTCTTGGATTAGGCATATCCGCCTTTATCTTCAGTCGCCCAATGCCCGAATGAAAGACTAAAAATGAGTATACGGGGACGTATCTCGCGACTCATTGCACGCCATATAAATTGCCGGTCTCAAAAAAGGCTTGAGTATATGGGGACGTATCTCAGCGACGGATTGTGAGCCACATAAACGGACAGCCTAAAAAAGGGCTAATGGTACATCGTACCATTAGCCCTTTTTTCCACCCTCCTCCCAAACCACCCCCCCCCCCGGAGCAAACGAGCGTGCCCAGGGGGAGGGTCCGGGAGGGGAGCGGACTTCGCAACTCCGAGCGCCCCCCTCCCGGGAAATAAAGCCCGAAACCCCGTTTCGGAAAAAAGCGCATGTGAGGAATTCACATACTCTCCATTATAGTTCTGTTCTCCCAAATATAAGTCAGCAACGAAATCACCGTCAACGCCAGCGACACCCACACGAACACCTGCGTGATCACCTGAACCGCCGGCACCTGAATATCCAGGATAAGCAGAATGAGCATCACCATGGATGAGGCGGTCTTAAACTTGCCCCAGTAATTTGCGGCAATGACAACGCCTTTCTCCGCCGCGATCAGACGGAAGCCGCTGATAATAAACTCTCTGGCTATAACGATCACTACAAACCAGGAAGTCAGTCGCCCCAGATCGATCATGCAGATCATCGTCGAACATACAAGCAACTTGTCGGCCAGCGGGTCCATAAATTTACCAAAATCGGTGATCAGATTGTATTTCCGTGCGATCTTTCCGTCAAACCAGTCTGTGATACTGGCAGCGGCGAAGATAACCACACAAATGTAACGATTTGCTTCTCCGCCCCAGCCTGTCAGTAAAAACAGGACCAGGAACGGCACCATGATCACTCTCATGAGTGTAAGCTTATTCGGCAGATTCATCAGCAACCTCCCCTATCAGATCATACTCCAGAGCCCCGGTAACCTTCACCTTCACAAAGTCTCCGGTCACCATCTGCTCGCCCGACTGTACAAAAATGTAGCCGTCCACCTGCGGTGCATCGGCATATGTTCTTGCGATATACGCGCTCTCACCCGAAATCTGTCCTTCGATCATGCACAAAAGCTCGCGGCCGATCATCCGGCTGCCTTTTTCAGCCGAGATCTCCTGCTGCAGCTCCATGATCTCGTCGCGCCTGGCTTCTTTAACCTCCTCGGGGATCTGTCCCTCCATCTCTGCCGCGGGAGTATCTTCCTCCGGCGAATAGGTGAACACACCAAGCCTTTCGAACTCCATCTCGTCCACAAACTCCACGAGTTCGGCATGCTGTTCCTCGGTCTCTCCGGGAAAGCCGGTAATAAGCGTGGTGCGAAGAACAATATCGGGGATCTCGCTTCGCAGATAAGCAATTCTCTGCTTCAGCTCCGCCTTATTGGTTCTGCGTCCCATTCTCTTTAATATTTCATCATTGCAGTGCTGAATCGGCATATCCAGGTAGTGGCAGATCTTGCGTTCATCACGGATCACCTCGACCAGCTCGTCGGTGATCTCCTCGGGATAGCAATAAAGAATACGAATCCAGCGTATCCCTTTTATCGCGCACAGTTTTCTCAGCAGTTCGGGAAGCGCTTTTTTTCCGTAAAGGTCTTTTCCATAAACGGTAGTTTCCTGCGCCACAAGAATTAGCTCCTTGACACCATCGGCAGCCAGGTTCTCAGCCTGCGTGACGAGCTTTTCCATCGGTACACTGCGATATCTGCCTCTGAGCTTCGGAATAATACAATATGTACAACGCTTGTCACATCCCTCCGCAATTTTCAGATACGCAAAATGACCGCCCGTCGTAAGCACTCGCCTGTCACGGTCCGGCACAAGCCGGCTGATATCCTCAAAATGCTGATATCTGGTGCCTTCCGAGGCGATACGGACAGCCTCAAGGATCTCATCATAAGAAGAAGTTCCCAAAATAGCATCTACTTCGGGAATCTCCTCCAAAATTTCATCCTTATAGCGCTGTGCCATGCATCCTGTCACGATCAGCAGCTTTATGTCGCCTGACTTTTTCAGCTCTGCCATCTCCAGGATGTTTTGGACACTTTCTTCCTTGGCGTCTCCGATAAAACAGCAGGTGTTGATGATGACGCCCTCGGCATCTTCCTCACTCTCTGCTATTTCATGGCCTTCCGATGTGAGAAGCCCGATCATCTGCTCCGAATCCACAAGATTTTTGTCGCATCCGAGCGAAATAAATAAAAGCTTCATATTATAATTACTCCCGACGATTATTCTTCCTCTTCTTTCTCATCCTCATCATCGAACTCATCGCCGTCTTCATCATATTCAGCATCTTCGTCGATATCCGACTCGCCGTCTTCATCGTCTGCCGAACCAAATGCATCTGCACTCAGGGCACCCGACGTGTAGTGCTGCTCCAGATCTTCATCGGGCTCGTTGTCCTCGAGGATCTTTACTTTGCCCTTGTAGAGCTCTTCGATCGCGATGGACAGCGGTTTTTTGTTTGCCGCGTCACTTACCAGCGGCTCTTTGCCCGCGATCAGCTGCCTTGCGCGCTTGCTGGTTGCAAGGACAAGCGAATAACGGCTGTTGATGAGCATCGCGTTATCGTTCTCTTCGTTGTTCTCGTTGATTGCTTCGATCAGTTCATTGTAAGATGGATGGATCATGTAGTTTCCCCTTTCAAGATAATTAGCGATTTATCGATTAACAGGCCGGTTCATGAATCCTGTCAGTTCCGAGATATTCTGTTTCTATGCTTGCCTAAAATTCTCTATTCTGTCTTTACATCTGTCTGTTTTATAGTGTTCCGAACAGATAATACGATGAAGATCTTCCGCGCACTTCTCTGCCTGGCCGTCTTCGTTTGGCAGAATGTAGTCATATTCTTCCATGGCCTCGGCCTCTTTTGAAGCCTGGGCAAGGCGTCCTCTTACAACCTCCTCGGTCTCGGTCCCCCGGCCTCTCAGGCGTTTTTCCAGCTCCTCGATCGACGGCGGTGTGATAAAGACAAGTACGGCTTCGGGGAAACGCTGCTTAACCTGACGGGCTCCCTGCATCTCGATTTCGAGGATCACATCACGGCCTTCGTCAAGCTGTCTCTGCACGTACTCCCGCGGAGTTCCGTAATAGTTTTCGACATACTGCGCATACTCAAGCAGCTTGTCCTGAGCGATCATCTGCTCAAAGTATTCTTTGGTGCGGAAGAAGTATTCTCTTCCGTCTTCCTCTCCCTGCCTGGGTGCGCGGGTCGTTACAGAAATAGAAAGGCCATATTCAGGGTGTGCGGACAAAAGAAGTTTCATCACTGTTCCTTTGCCCGATCCGCTGAAGCCCGAAACTACGGTAAGTATTCCTTTTCGCTGAGGCGTCTGCATCGATCGATAGCTCTCCTTAATATTATTATTTTGCAGTGGTCAGCTGTTCGTATTGTGGTACGACTGCATACTGCTTATTTTTCGTCCTGTGTTTTGGTTTCCGGCATCCCGTTATCAGAAAATCGGCGGGCGATGGTCTCGGGCTGCAGTGCGGACAGGATCACCTGCTGATCTGAAGTGACGATCACTGCTTTTGTCTTTCTGCCCTGCGTGGCATCCACCAAAGCAAGGGTTCCGCGCACGCTCTGAACCATGCGTTTGATGGGAGCGGCATCAGGGTTGACAACAGCAACGATCTTTGCCCCGTTGACCATGTTGCCGAAACCAATGTTGATCATTTTATTCATATATTTGTACTCTGCCAAAGCACCTTTTGTCAAGCTTTATGAAGTGATACAAAGTTTTCTTTATTCAATATTCTGTATCTGCTCCCTGATCTTCTCGATCTCGGTCTTCATCTCGATCCCGATATCGGAGGTCAGAAGATCGCCGGATTTGGAGAGGATCGTGTTTGCTTCGCGGTTCATCTCCTGCGCGATAAAGTCAAGCTTACGCCCGATTCCTTCGCCGCTCTTGAGAATACGGCTCATGTTCTGGATGTGGCTCCTGAGCCGCACCGTCTCCTCATCATTGCAGATCTTGTCGGCGTAAATGACTACCTCCGCAGCAATTCGCGACTCTTCGATCTGTACGTCATCGAGAAGCTCCTGCACTTTTGTCTCCAGCTTTTCGCGATAAGCAGCCACGATCTCCGGCCCGATCTCTTCCACCTTGGCCACAAGGCTGTCTAGATTTTCCAGTTTTTCGAGCAGGTCGTCGCGAAGATGCTTTCCTTCCACTGCCCTGGACTCGGCAAATTTGGAAAACGCTTCTTTCAGCACTGCCTCGAGGTGTGCCCACAGCTCGGCCTCATCCACCGACTGATCTTCCATGGAAAGAATATCGGGGAATCTTGCCAGGCGCGATACCGTCACATCATTCTCGATGCCAAAATTCTCGGCCATCGTTGCGAAATGGTGCATGTATTCCTGTGCAAGCTCTTTGTTGTACTTGAGGGCCTTTCCCGCAAGGTTGTAGTCCTCATAGGTGATAAACATATCCACCTTGCCTCTTTGCATATACTCTTTGGCAAGGTTGCGGATGTTGCCCTCAAACGCGTTCAGTTTGCGGGGCATTCTGATATTCAGGTCAAGATAACGGTGATTAACAGATTTGAGTTCAACGGCAATTTTGAGCTCAGGCGTGATGTGCTCTGCGCGTCCAAAGCCGGTCATACTAGTGGCCATGATCATTATTTCCTTTCAGGAATTTGTTAGGCTGACAGCCTGTAAACATGTGTACTTATTATAGTGCAAAGCGGGTTTTTCGTCAACATGTGAAACAGGGGACGGTTGGCCCAACTGAGAAACGTCCCCATCGGCCCAACCGTCCCCTGTTTCACAAAAAATGAGCCACGGTATCCCGTGACTCATTTTTAATTCTAGCATTTTTCATTAATCTTCTTCAACGCTAGCCCTTGCTTCGATCTCTTTCTGCTGAATATCAGCCGGAGCCTGCTCGTAACGTGCAAACTCATATGAGAAATCGCCGCTGCCGCCCGTCATGGAACGGAGGTCGGTAGAATATCCGTAGATCTCAAGAAGCGGAACGTCAGCCTCGATGATGGTGTTGCCCATATGGTCGGGGTTCATGCCGAGTACACGTCCGCGGCGCTTGTTGAGGTCGCCCATGACATCGCCCGTGAATTTATCCGGAACGGTAACCTTCATGGAAACGATCGGCTCAAGCAGAACCGGATTTGCCTCCATAAAGCCCTTCTTAAATGCGAGCGTTGCCGCAGTCTTGAATGCCATTTCGGAGGAGTCTACCGGATGATAAGATCCATCGTAAAGGACAGCTTTTACGCCGACAACCGGATATTTGGCAACCGGTCCCTTCTGGACGCATTCCTGGATGCCTTTTTCGACAGCCGGGAAGTAGTTCTTCGGAACGGCACCGCCGACGACTTCCTGCTCGAACACGTACGGTGTTTCCAAGTCGCCTGACGGCTCGAAGCGCATCTTGACATGACCGTACTGGCCGTGGCCGCCGGACTGTTTCTTATGCTTGCCTTCAACGTCGGATTTCTTACGAAGGGTCTCGCGGAACGGAACCTTCGGTTTGTCAAGCTCGATCTCTACTTTGTAGCGGTCTTTCAATTTGTTGACGACAACGTCAAGCTGCTGGTCGCCGATACCATAGAGGAGACTCTGACGGTTTGCGCCGTCATTGACGGTACGGAGGGTGTTGTCCTCGCTCATCAGCTTGGTGAGAGCCTGGGAAACTTTATCCTCATCGCCCTTCTTGACTGCTTTATATCTCTTGTAGGTGTACGGAGTGGAAAGTGTGGTCTTCTCGTACACGATCGGAGCAGCTTTGGTGGACAGGGAATCGCCTGTAGCAACGCTGTTCAGCTTGGCAATGGCGCCGATGTCGCCTGCGTAGAGCTGTGTGACTTCCTGCGGCTTGTTGCCTTCAAGAACATAGAGCTTGTTGAGGCGTTCCTCCTCGCCTTTTTCTACATTGAACAGTGTGTCATCGTTGGAGATCACACCGGAGCAAACCTTGATGAGTGAATATTTACCGATAAACGGATCGGCGATGGTCTTCCACACGTATGCGGATTTTGCCTTGCTGCCGTCGAAGTTTGCCTCGAAAGCTTCGCCCGATTTCTGATCGGTGCCGCTGCAGGTTCTCTTGTCCGGGCTCGGGAAATATCCTACGATATCATTGAGCAGATTGGATACGCCCTGAAGCATGACCGGAGCGCCCATGCATACCGGAACGATGCTGGCATCGCCGATATTTGTGGCAAGAGCCTCGGATACTTCCTCGGGAGTAAACTCATCGCCTTCGAAGTAACGATCCATGAATTCCTCGGAAGTCTCGGCAACGGACTCCATAAGAGCTTCATGATAAGTATCGAGTGTATCCTGCAGATCTGCCGGAACGTCGCACTCTGTCTTGGCACCTTTTGCTGCATATTTGCGGCCTGCCTGTTTTACCACATTGACATAGCCGACAAACTTGCCGCCCTCCCGGATCGGGAAATGAAGCGGAGCAATCTTCTTGCCGTACAGCTCGGTGAGTTCTTCAACCACTTTATTGTAGTCCACATCTTCTACGTCGATGTCTGTCACATAGATCATTCGCGGAAGATTGTATTTGTCGCAAAGCTTCCATGCCTTCTGTGTACCTACCTGTACACCTGCCTTGCCGGAAACTACGATGATCGCTGCGTCTGCAACGCGTGCTGCCTCTTCTACTTCACCAACGAAATCGAAATATCCGGGGGTATCCAGAACATTAATCTTGCACTTCTGCCACGGGATCGGAATGACGGTAGTGGAGATGGAGAACTGCCTCTTGATTTCTTCCTTATCATAATCGCTGAGGGTGTTGCCATCTTCTACTCTGCCCTGGCGGCTTGTGAGACCCGCAAGAAACGCCATTGCCTCTGCGAGAGTCGTCTTGCCTGCTCCGCCGTGGCCCATCAAAATCACGTTTCTGATCTGGTCAGTTTTATATACGTCCATAAGTAATACCTCCCTGTATGTCTAATATATGTTAACATTGTACTAAAACAGAGTCGTAAATTCAAGGGTTTTATACAAAAGCATCTGTGTTTTTTGAAAAACAGCGAATTTTCTTTAGATAAAAATGTCAGCATTTGACTTTTTTTGACGTCTCTATTACTATAAGAAGTGCTTAGGGGCTCCTCCCCGGCAGAAAGGATTTATATATAGAATGAAAACCATAGGTTTTATCGGGCTGGGCCTCATCGGAGGTTCCATAGCCAAAGCGCTTCGAAAATATGAGCCGGAATGGCACCTGGTCGCCTACGATCCGGACAGGGAATCTCTGGCGGATGCCCTCAGCAAGAAAGTGATCGACGGTGTGTGCGAGGAAGAAGATGCCCGTCTGCTGAACGCAGACTACCTGTTTCTGTGCGCCCCGGTACAATATAACATCGCTTACCTCGAAAAAGTTGCCGGAAAACTGAGTCCCGGCTGCATTGTCACCGATGTGGGCAGTGTAAAGGGGAATATTCACGACAAGGTCGCGGAGCTTGGCCTGCAAAGCTGTTTTATCGGCGGTCATCCGATGGCCGGCTCCGAAAAAAGCGGCTTTATCTCCTCAAACGAGCGCATTCTCGAAAATGCATATTACATGATCACACCGGCCGAGGAAGCTCCTCTTCCCAGGATCACAGAGTTTACCGATATTGTCCGGGGCATGGGAGCGATTCCGATGGTCATCACTGCGGAGGAACATGACTTTATCACTGCAGGCGTCAGCCATCTTCCGCACATCATCGCCTCAGCGCTGGTCAACCTGGTCAGCATGCTGGATAACGATGCGGAATATATGAAAACCATCGCGGCCGGCGGCTTCCGGGATATCACACGAATTGCTTCGTCCTCACCGGTCATGTGGCAGCAGATCTGTCTTGAAAACCGGTCGAACATCAGCAATGTGCTGGACGATTATATCAGGCTGCTGATTCAGATCCGCTACTTTATCGATACAGGGGATTCGGACAGCTTGTTCAACATGTTTGCCGATTCGCGCGATTATCGGGATTCCATCGATGTGACGGACAACGGACTTCTCAGGCGCAGCTTTGTCCTCTATCTTGACATTGCGGACGAGGCCGGGGGAATTGCGCAGGTGGCAACTATCCTTGCGCTGGACAACATCAGCATCAAAAATATCGGGATCATCCATAACAGAGAGTTCGAGCAGGGTGTTCTGAAAATCGAATTTTATGAGGAAGATGCTCTCGAAAGAGCGAAGGCTCTGCTTCGCAGAAGGAATTATGACATTTACGAACGATAATCAATACATTATTTCTGTGGATTAAAAGGAATTATATCATTTACAGGCAGCAGGCATGACATTTCTGCTTACTGGAAGGAATTATACGATCTATGAACACGAATAAAACAACGTCAGATATCACTGTTTCCAAGAATACTATGCTTAAGGGCGAGATCACCGTCCCGGGCGATAAATCCATTTCACACAGAGCGGTCATGTTTGGTTCTCTTGCCGAAGGGATCACCGAGATCACCGGATTCCTTCCGGGGGCCGACTGTCTTTCTACTATCTCCTGCTTCCGCAGCATGGGAGTAGAGATCGAGCAGACTGCGAACCGTGTCCTGGTACACGGCAAGGGCCTCCATGGTCTTTCCCGGCCCAAAGACGCCCTGGATGTGGGCAACAGCGGTACGACCATGCGCCTGATTGCAGGCATCCTTGCGGGCCAGGATTTTGATGCGCGGCTTACCGGCGATCCTTCTATACGCCGCAGGCCGATGAAGCGGATCATCACTCCTCTCACACAGATGAATGCACGTATCCGCAGCGAGAACGGCAGCGGGTGTGCACCGCTGATGATCCGGCCTTCTGCCCTGCACGGGATCAGTTATCATTCACCGGTTGCCTCCGCCCAGGTCAAGTCCTGTATCCTGCTGGCGGGAATGTACGCAAAAGACAGCACTTCGGTGACTGAGCCGGTGCTTTCCCGCAATCATACCGAGATCATGCTGAATTATCTGGGTGCCGATGTGCGGACCGAGGGCACAACTGCCACGATAACGCCCGAACCGAAGCTTATCGGACGGGCGATCAATGTTCCGGGGGATATTTCTTCTGCCGCTTATTTTATGGCAGCAGGACTGATCACACCCAACAGCGAGCTGCTTATCAAAAATGTAGGCGTAAACCCCACCCGCGACGGTATCATTGAGGTGCTGCAGAACATGGGCGCCGATATCACACTGCTTAACCGGAATGACGAGGGTGAGCCCGTGGCTGATATCCTTGTGCGGACAAGCAGTCTTCACGGGACCGAGGTCGGCGGGGCTATCATTCCCCGGCTGATCGACGAGCTTCCGATAATTGCAGTGCTGGCTGCTTTTGCCGAAGGTACGACCGTGATCCGCGATGCGGCCGAGCTTAAGGTGAAGGAGTCAAACCGGATCGATGTCATGACCGCGAATCTGCAGGCCATGGGCGCCGATGTGACAGCTACCGAGGACGGAATGATCATAAACGGCGGCAAGCCGCTTCACGGTGCTTTGGTCGACTCATATCTGGACCACAGAGTGGCAATGTCTCTTGCGGTGGCGGGCACGGTCTGTGACGGTGAAATGACGATTAAAGGCGGGAGCTGCGTGGATATATCGTTCCCCGGGTTTTACGACTTGCTTATAATGTGAAACAGGGGACGGTTCGAGACCACTTTTTCAGTGGTCTCGAACCGTCCCCTGTTTCACACTCACATATTATCCCAGTCATACAGCGAATCGTAATACGCCTCTTCGTCAGAGTAGCCTTCATCATACGAAGAATCGTAAGATGATTCGTCATAACTCCCGGTTCCGCCTGTGCCGTCGCCGGTCTCACCTGTGGTCCCGCCGGATGCAGCGCCTGTGGCACCGCCCGCGGTACCTCCGCCGCCGATCAGGCCGCCGCCCGATGTCGTAAGCGTCAGGACGGACTGATCCACCGTCGTACTCTTCAGCAGATCTGCCGGCTGAGGCTCGGCTGTGGTGAGCGCTTCGGTGCGTTCGCGAAGCTTCGTCAGAATGCTGACAGCCGAATCCGGATCGGCCGGTGTAGGCTGATAATTGTTAAAACTGTACTCCGAAGAGCAGGAGATCGGAATAATATTGACGTTGTTGTCAGCTGCGACCTGATCGCCTGTGACAGTGAAAGTCTGCTGGAAGATGATCGACTGCATATCTGTCGGATAAACATTTCCGCCGAAGCAGAAGTTAGCCAGGCCGTAACAGATGTATTTTCCTTTGTAAAGCTCGATACCCTGGATGACATGTGCGTGATGTCCGCATACCAGGTCGGCACCGTTGTCGATCGCCATGCGTGCTATCCTGGTCTGATCCTGATCGGGCATCGTGTCGAGCTCCTCGCCCCAATGGACGATGCAGACCACAAGCTGAGCACCTTCCGATTTTACCTTTGCGATGTGTTCCTTGACCTCGGTCTCGATCTCGGCAAACTCACGGTCGATCTCGTACACACCAAGCATACCGACCTTTACGCCCTTCACATCCATAACCGCTGTTTCATCAAAGCCAAAATGAACAATATTTTCGGCATCCAGCGCCTTCAGCGTGTCCTCATATCCCTGGTCGAGATAGTCATACATATGGTTGTTGGCGGTATTCACTGCCTCTATATTACCGTCGGTCAGGATCTTCGCATACTCCAACGGAGCCTTGAAGTTATAGTATCTTCCCTCCCGCTTGGTCTCTGCCGTTGTCAGCGTCGTTTCCAGATTGGCGATGGTAAGGTCATCGGCAGCGAAGATATCCTTCACATTCTGCATGAAGTAAGCACTGCCATACATCTCATAATAGTTGTTGAAGCTTGTATCGTACTCAAATGTCTCATCCATGCCCAGCGTACAGTCGCCGACAACGCTCAGCGTGATCGATATGGGCTCGGGAACAGGTGTCGGCGTTGCGACAGGTGCTGCGCCATCCTCCCCTTCTGCCGTTGCCTCTCTGCCTTCCGCTGAAGCATTTCCTGCCGATGCCTGACTGTCCTGTTTGACAGGAGTGCGGCCCGACATTCGCGTAGCCAGATTGGCACCCACCAGGATCAGGACGAAGATAGCTACGCCTGCGATCAGATAAACCACCGGTGGGAATGCGCTGCCAAACCCCGCATTCTGTGCACGCGATGATGCGCGCCTCGCGCTTGAACGGGCTGCCTCGGATGCCGCAAGTCTTCTCTGGGCAGAACGTCTTGACTGCGAAATACGCTCGGAAGAAGTCCTGCCGGAGCGGGACTGACTTGAAGTTCTGCCTGTACGGCTGTGAGCCGAAGATCGCCCGGTGCTGCTGTGCGGGGAAGTACGTTCGCGTCTGCCCGCCGCAGTGCTTCGACGTGCAGATCCGGCATGATTTCCGTCGGCTCTCTCGCGAGAAGAAGTCCTTCGAGTTTCCGCACTGCGGCTCGTTCCGTCAGCTCCCGTATCTCTTACGCGCCTTGACGTATGGTTTGTCACCCGTTCATCATTTGTTCTGCCGCCTTCTGATTTCTGTCCCGAACCTGTTCTTCGGCCGCCGGATGAACGTCTGTCATCCTGCCGTCGATTTGCCGTGGTTCGGGTGCCCTCCGCTTTGTGCGTTGTCCTTCTGCTCGCTCCTGATGTTCCTGCGGACCTCCGCCCGCCCGAATCTCCTCTATGATTGCCATCCTCGTTTCGGATGTCTGACATATCTTAACCCCTTTCATAACAGGTTTGTGTGTTTGCGTATAGTAAACATAATTTTACCGTATATTAGTATAAAAAGATTTCACAATTTCGTCAACCGCTAACTCCTTTCCGCAATCATCTCTTTTCAAGATCCTCAAAAAATGATATCATTATTTCAGTGTACTAAAACACAGCAGTTGAACAGCCTTCGTTTTATGCACTGCACAAGATTGTACCTGATGGCACTCAACGATCACAGCAAAGGAGAAGACACGATGAGAAAGAGAATTCGAGTCCTGATCAGCGCCCTGCTGGTCCTGATGGCGGTCCTCATCGCCGGAACTGCAAGCGATACCGGTTTTACACTGCGCGGGAAAACGCAGACCTATGAGTCCGAGAAGCCCGAGGCGGCTAAGAAAAAAAAGAAGAAGAAAAACAAATCTAACAGCGAAAACAAGAATAATTCCTCTTCGCAGACAAGCTCTTCTTCAGGCAGCTCTGTTTCCGTTGAAGAGAACGGCGAATACACTTCCAAAGATGAGGTGGCAGCGTATATCCACGAGTTTGGTCACCTTCCCTCCAATTTTATCACCAAGAAGGAAGCCAAAAAGCTTGGCTGGATCAGCAGCGAAGGAAATCTTGGCGAAGTCGCTCCCGGCAAGAGCATAGGCGGCGATTATTTCGGAAACTATGAAGGCAAACTTCCCGAAAAGAGCGGCAGGTCGTACTACGAATGCGATATTGATTCGGACGGCGGCTACCGCGGCGCAAAGCGCATTATTTTCTCCGATGACGGGCTGATCTTCTATACCGAAGATCACTATAATACATTTGAACAGCTGTACTGATGCAGAAAGGAAAATTGCGATGAAAACCGTTACAATCAGAGGTATAGATTTTACCTGCCCGGAAGAGCTTCACGATTATCTTGCATCGGAGCTTTCCTTCCCGGAATATTATGGAAGAAATCTGGACGCGCTGTACGATGTGCTGACAGATATTGATGAAGAGACCACGATCGAATTTGATCTTGAAGATATGGACGACAGCGATTTTGCCGAGTATCTGAGCCGCGTGATCCGCGTTGTGCGCGATGCGGCGGAGGCAAATCATAGTATTTGTGTAGTATTTTCAGAAGAATGAGTAATTACTGTGAAACAAAACCTTACGGGTAGCTAAAAAAGCGCAGACTGCCCCTATCAAGCTTTTTAACGTACGTTTTGAGCTTAACTT
>CADCPK010000420.1 GCA_902803215.1 uncultured Lachnospiraceae bacterium | reverse complement strand
GTGTGGTTCAAGCCACACCTGACAGCCCACGGAGTGGGCTATTGGTTACCGGCAAGTAGCGAAGCGGATTGCCGGTTACCTTTGACTTACATGGGGTCTCATAGTATAATGTAACCAAAGCAGTTCGTACACTGTTTCACACGATAACACACTAAAACCGGTTCATTGAAAAGGAGGGAAACAATGAAGAAACATTTATTTTTGCCGCTCATTATACTGGCTGTTCTCCTGTTCTGTGTACCCGCTGCAGCCGAGATCATGTATGCGGCGAACGATACCGTTCCTGTTCTCCGAGAACAGAATATCAATTCTGAGGTTGCAGGAACGTATCGTGGAGGAGATAAGATACTTATTGAAGGCATCACCCCCGATCTTCTGTGGGCAAGTACTCTGATTGCCGGCGAAGGCGGAGAAGGCCAGGCTCTTGGATGGATACCGATGTCGGCGCTTTCTTACACCATGCCTTCACGCTATTGCTCTCATAACTGGTCGGAGTGGCAGATCGTCTATCCGGCCACATGTACATCAACCGGAATGCGTACCAGAAGCTGTTCCATCTGCGGCGTCGGAGAATCTCAGGAGATCGGGCTGGCCGCCCACTCCTTTGGCCCATGGACCGTAACGAGACAGGCTGACTGTGTGACCCAGGGGCAAGTGTCCCACCGGTGCGCGGTCTGCGGATATACCGAAACTGCCGTGGTCGAGAAAACGCCGCATTCCTTCAGCGACTGGACCGTCACGAAGGAAGCTACCTGTACCGCCGAGGGCGAAAGATACCACAGGTGCCGTGTCTGTGGTCTGGAAGAACGACAGAAGATTGAAAAGCTGCCGCACAGCTTTGGCGATCCGGTCGTCACCAAGGATCCCACTTGTACCGAACAGGGAATCCGGATGCGCAGGTGTCAGGTGTGCGGGTTTGAGGTCGAAGAACCTATAGAGATGCTGCCGCATGATTTTGAGTGGCAGATCCTTGTCGAAGCGACCGACCATTCTTCGGGCATCCGCACAAATGTATGCAAGGTTTGTGGATTTACCGAGGAGCAGGTGAGCTATGATCCCGAGGGGACGCTGAGGCGCGGTGACCGGAGTGAAGAGGTTCGCGAAGTGCAGCAGCTTCTGGCGGATCAGAATTATCTGGGCGCCGGCGGTGCCGACGGCATCTTTGGCGCGGGAACAGAGAAAGCGATCATGGCCTTCCAGAACGATCAGGGACTTACGGTCGATGGCATAGCCTGGCCGCAGACGATCCAGCGGCTGCACCATGATTTTAATCCGTGGGAGACGATTACAAAACTCACGCGTACCGAAGCCGGTGAGATGGAACGTTCGTGCAAAGACTGCAATTATGTCCAGCACCAGATCGTAGAACCGGAGCCCTCTTTCAAGAAGGGTGACCGAGGAGAAGGCGTCCGGTCGCTTCAGATGCTGCTGACCGCTCTTGGTCATAATGCCGGAACGATGGACGGTATCTACGGATCGATGTTGGATGCCGCATTCAAAGGATTTGCCGCGGATAATGATCTGGAGTTCAAAGAAGGAACGATCGATCCGGCCGAGACGGATTCTCTGGTGAATGCCTGGATCACATCGCTCTCCAAAGATGTGTGGATGGGCGAAGGCGGGCCCGATTCGCCTGTGTGCCTTGCGCTTACCATCAATCCGATGGACGACGCCGCGGTGCCGGTGCTGGAGTCCGGAGGGGATGGAGCGGTTTTGACGGATGAGGCGGCTGTGACGGATGAAGCGGCGGAAGAATCTTCCGTGCAGGATGAGCTCGTCGAAAATAATACCGACGACACAGCCGGGAAGGGTTCCCGCATCATCACCTGCAACTATACTCTCACCAACCTTGGTTACGAAGACTGCACATTCATCGCTCTTCTGCTCAACTTCGGCAGCAACGACAAATTCACCGGCGACAATCTCGTCATGATCCTCGACGGAACAACCCTCAAAGCCAACTGCGGAAACGACATCCAGGGCACCTTCTACGTCAGCGACGACTGGGGAATCGGCGAATTCAACTTCTGCGCCCTCGCCGTCTCCAACACCACCGGGGATAAGTGGCTGAGTAATGTCGATTCTTATATTATGAACTAAATTTCACGGTGTCAGGCACCGTGAACAAATTGTTCACGGTGCCTGACACCATCAACTCTGTTCACAATTTGTTCACGGTACCTGACACCATTAACTCTGTTCATAAATTGTTCACGGTACCTGACACTGTGAAATTTACTCTTCCGTCTTCCCCCACACCGGCTTATACGCCATAAACTCTTTCTTCTTCTCCGCCAGGAAATCTTTCTTCTCCATCAGGATCGGAATGCAGATCCGCATCATCTCACCGATCTCAGCGTGATGCTCATTAAGCCCGACGAGTGTATTTCTCGCGCGTTTAACCTCGCTCTCCGGGAATGTAATCTTCAGCTTGCCGTCCACCAGCGTCATCTTACCTTTGCTGCCGCACACCGCGCAGGTGCAGGTATCGGTGCCGTCGACGGTCATCATGTTCAGATGGCAGGTAGGACATGTGCCTTCTTCGCCGAACCATGTGGTCTCGTCATAAGGTACGCCAAGATTGTTTGCCAGGTTTTCGCCCATCTTGAAGACATCCTCCATCATCGGCGGATCGAGGAACGGGCTGATCTTGCGGCCCTGATCGTTGGCGTTGATCTGTCCTACGACCTTCATAGCCTGAGAGCAGCTGAAAAGATGCATCATCGGAAGGCCCATGCCGGTCCAGTCGGGAGTCCATGCTCCGCCTACGGCAATGTAGCTGACCCAGCGGTCCTTAAAGTAGCGCTCATCCAGAAGCGGACGGCCGTCTGCTTTACGTTTTTCCTGCTCGTCGATCATCGAAGCACGGTCATGCGCCGCTCCGAAACGATCGGTGATGTTCTTGAGCTGTCCTACGATACCCACGGAATAGACGGGAGCTACGATGATGATGCCGTCAGCGTCCAGGATCTTATCCTCGATCATCAGATAGTCGTCCTTGATCCAGCATTTGATCTTTCCGTCCGGTGCCTTGCTGCAGGCGCCGCATCCGCGGCACTGTCCGATATCCAGTGTAACCGTATTGATAAATTCTACTTCAATGTCTTTGCCGGAGGCTTTAGCCGCCGCTTCCACGCCCATCAGTGCCTGTTTGCAGTAGATGTCGCTGCGCTCATTTTTGCGCCCCATGGAAATGCCGAGTACTTTCATGATTGTATCCCTCATCTTCTTTGTTGTGCATTGGTCTTGAGCTTTGATCAGCCCAGGTTGATAGTGTTTATTATACCGTCTGTATAAGCTTATGTCAAAGGTTGACACAAAATGTTCAGTATATGTTTACAATTTAAATCGAAATGGCAAATAATACTCATTCAAATATGCAAATCATGCGCACAAAGTCCAATGCATGTTAATATTTGCATCCGAAAATTGTTCACATTTCACATACCATGTGATATAATGTATACATTATATATCTAGGAGGAAAGCCAATTATGAGTATCATCAAAAAGTGGAATTCTATAAGTCTGATCCTGCGTATCGCGATTGGTCTTGTAATCGGTGCGATACTGGGTCTTGTCGTGCCGGGAGCTTCCTGGCTGGGTGTCCCCGGAGAGCTGTTCGTCGGAGCATTGAAGGCGATCGCTCCTCTTCTGGTCTTTGTACTGGTCGCAGCCTCCCTTGCAAATGCAAAGGGCGGAAATGCAGCTAAATTCCGTACTGTAATAACCCTCTATCTTCTCAGTACACTGTGTGCTGCGATCGTATCCGTATTTGCAAGCTTTCTGTTTCCGGTCAGGATCCCGCTTGCCGGTCTCGAGGCCGCCGAAGGCTACACGGCGCCCGGTTCGATGGGTGACATTGTGATGAACCTGCTGAGAAGCATCATCGCCAATCCGGCCGATGCTCTGGTGAATGCAAATTACATCGGCATTCTCTTCTGGGCTGTTATCCTCGGTATTGCGCTTAAGGCTTCTTCCGAAGCAACAAAGAAGATGATGTCCGACCTGGCCGACGGTGTGTCCGAGGTCGTGCGTTGGATCATCAGCTGCGCTCCCTTCGGTATCCTTGGTCTGGCATTCAGTGCAGTCTCCACAAGCGGTCTGGAAATCTTCACCACCTACGGACATCTTGTGGCTGTCCTGGTCGGCACCATGCTTGTGGTTGCCCTGGTCGTCAATCCGATCATCGTCTTCCTGATGATCAGGCAGAATCCGTACCCGCTGATCTTCTATTGCATCAGAAACAGCGGCGTAACGGCGTTCTTCACCAGAAGCTCCGCGGCAAATATCCCGGTCAATATGGAGCTGTGTAAGAGCCTCGGGCTGGACGAAGATCTTTACTCCGTCTCCATTCCGCTCGGTTCGACCATCAATATGGACGGCGCCGCGGTCACGATCACGGTGTTTTCTCTCGCTGCGGCCTTCTCATCAGATATCAAAGTAACGATACCGATGGCCATTTTCCTGAGCATTATTGCAACATTGTCGGCATGCGGTACTTCGGGTGTTGCCGGCGGTTCTCTGCTGCTGGTCCCGCTGGGATGTTCTCTGTTCGGTATCTCCAACGATATCGCCATGCAGCTTGTCGGTATCGGCTTTATCATAAGCGTTATTCAGGATTCTATGGAGACGGCGCTGAATTCGTCAGGTGACGCTATCTTTACGGCTACCGCGGAGTTCCACGAGTGGAAGAAACAGGGAAAGAAGCTGCCGCTCTAAAGATAGTGGAAAATGCCCGGCATCGGTAAATCGCATCTGCAGATAAACATGCTGCAGTCAGGGAGACAAAATATGATACTTAACGGGTATCGATAAGTCGAGCATCTGCAGCAGAACATGCTGCAGTGAGGAGGTATAATGAAGAGTATTAAGAGTGTATATAAGATCGGCAACGGACCGTCCAGTTCTCATACTGTAGGTCCTTACCACGCCGCGCATGTGTTCGGTAAACGCTATCCCGATGCCGATGCGTACAAAGTGACGCTTTTCGGCTCGCTGGCATTCACAGGTGAGGGGCATGGCACCGGCAAGGCGATCAAGACCGGACTTCCCGGGGTCGAGGTCATCTACAACAGGGAGGTTCCCGAAAGCGAGCTTCCGCATCCCAACACGATGCTTTTTGAGGCATTTAAAGATGGCAAATTAATAGGAAGCAACCGGATCTTCAGCATTGGCGGTGGCTCCATCCGCATTGAGAACGAGACATCGGATGAAGAGACGGAGGTTTACCCGCAGAAGAATTTCAACGAGATCCTTCATGTCTGCAAAGCCAGAAGCATCAGCCTGGCGCAGTTCATCTATCGCCATGAAGATCCGTCCATTCGCGCCTATCTGAAGGAAATCTGGGACGCAATGCAGGATACCATTCGCCGTGGCCTGAAAGCGGAGGGAATCCTTCCCGGAGGGCTGGGCGTTGCCAGAAAAGCTAAAATGCTCCTCGAAAAACGCTGCTACAACGAGAGCGCCGATGTCACCATGAACCGCGTGATCGCAGCCTATGCATATGCAACAAGTGAGGAGAATGCCGACGAGAACATCGTTGTAACATGTCCGACCTGCGGAAGCTGCGGTGTGCTTCCATCCGTGCTGTATTACATGCAGTACGATCGCGGATTTCCCGAAGAAGAGATTTTAGATGCGCTGGCAGTGGCCGGACTGATCGGAAATGTCATCCGCACAAACGCCAGCATTTCCGGCGCCGAATGCGGCTGCCAGGCCGAGATCGGCAGCGCCTGTTCCATGACCGCCGCGGCGCTCGCTTCTCTGTACGGTCTGAACATCGAGCAGGTAGAATACGCCGCCGAGATCGCCATGGAACATAATCTCGGGCTGACCTGC
>CADCPK010000419.1 GCA_902803215.1 uncultured Lachnospiraceae bacterium | reverse complement strand
GCGTCTTCCTTTATCGATTTGATCTTTCCGGTCCACGGATATCCCAGCTGTGTTTCGACTTCCGCAAAATCCCGGCATATCTGTTCAATCGGAGCTTTCATCCCCGGAACCGTCTGAATCTCGGATGTAAACGTGTTAAATGGGTTATTTCCGGCTCCCATAGCCCACAGGGCGATAGCCTCGATGAGAAGCATTGTTCCGGTTATGATCGATTTTTCGTTGAAACCGGCTTTAACTGCCGTGACAATTCCAAGGATAACCATTATGACGGCGGCTACGCGGAACAAAACAGAGATCTTCCATTGTGATCCCGGTGTTTCTGCACTGCTTCCCGCTATGGCAAAGAAAAGGAGCGCTTCTATCACGAGCAGAGTGGCGATGGTAATGCTTCTTCCGCTGCCACCGTCCCGGTAAATTCCATATATGGCAATAGCGTTAACCGCAGCCCCAAGCACGATAAACAGTATTCCGGTCAGAACGACCCCCTTTTGTCCGGCAGGCCGGTTAAACGTAAACCCCAGTCTGAAAAAACCGACGCAAAACAGGAACGCCGAAATACCAAACAGCAGGTAAAACCAAAAGTCAATTTTCTGTGGGAGCAGGAACAAAATCCCATTGGATGCGATGAGACAGGCAATGTCAATGATCCGTTCTATAGTTGTAGATTGTCCCTTTTCGGTATCTTTGTTCATAGAGTCCGGCCACTCCTTTCATGGAACGGGGGCCGGTTCCTCGTTCCACTTTTTCTTTTTTAAGCATAGGGCGATTTCTCGTTTCACTCCTTCTTCTCTCATTCATTATGGAACGAGGAACCGTCCCCCGTTCCATAATACTCCACGATCTCTTTCTGGATCTCAGGAGGATACATCAATATGGTATAAACAGTCCCTGACTTGGCTTCCTTCTCCACAGAAGTAATTCCTTTGGAGAGGCCAAGCGCTGTTTGTGTCTGATACGTTCGACCGTTAACGGACTTTTCTTCCACATACCCCATCTGTGTCAGCACCCTGAAGATATCAGTTCCGAAGATGTGCTTAACGTTTTCTGCGGTTGTAATCCTGTTCAGCTCATCTTTTATCTCTGTCACCACATAAAGGTCTTTATACACAAAATTATCTCCATCTCCCGGATTAAGGAAGAAGGGCTGTTTGGGTTGTTTTTCTTTTTTACGCCTCTTTTCAGGCTTCGGTTTTTCCTGTGCGTCTGCGGTCTCGGTATCGTCAATCAGACCGGTAACCGCACCCGGATTGGCTTCTTTAAATTTGGTTATCTCCTCGATAAACCTGCTGCCATACTTATTGTATTTCGCCTCGCCCACGCCGGATACTTCAAGCATCGCCTCTCTATCCTGCGGTGCTTTCGCACTCATATCGACAAGTGTCTTATCGTTGAAAATGATGTACGGAGGCAGCCCTTCTTCATGGGCGATCGTAAGACGAAGCTTTCGCAGATCGTCAAAGAGATTATAGCCTGCTTTCGTAAGGACGTCTGTTCTCTTCTTATGATCTTTGCCCGTCTTGCGTTCGGGATCTTTTTCCTTGATCGTGCGGATCAGAACACGTGTATCCGGATCTTTCAGCGGAGCTATATTTCCCAAACGAACCACACTGTATTTTTCTGCGGTTTGGTAAAGATAGCCTTCCATGATCATCTGATTGACCAGGACGCGAAGTTCATCCTCCGAGTATTTCTTGAGCACTCCATACGTTTTGTAATGTATTGTACCAAGTTCTCTGAGCCTTGCTCTGTTCGCTCCAAGGAGTGTACCCAGTACAATATTCAGGCCATACCTTCCTCTCGTCTCCCAGACGCAATTGATGACCTGTTTTGCATCATCGGTCATATCGATCTCTGCAAATTCTCGGTGACAGTTTCCGCAATTGTCGCAGGGTTCGCTGCGTTTTTCCCCAAAATAATCGAGGATGTAATTGCGCAGGCAGCCGGTCGTTTTGCAGTATTGTTCCATGATCTGAAGCCGTTTGGAATCTCGCTCCATGATCAGTTCGACATCTTCGTCGGGAATCTCCGTAAAATCTTTATGTTCCAGCAGGAATTTGTTAATAATGATATCCTGCGGCGAAAACAGCAAAATACACTGCGCCTGCTCACCGTCTCGTCCCGCACGGCCGGCTTCCTGATAATAGTTTTCCATGCTCTGCGGCATATTGTAATGGATGACATATCTGACGTTAGATTTGTCGATGCCCATTCCGAAGGCGTTCGTCGCAACGATCACGGGGCGCCTGTCATAGATGAAATCGTCCTGGCTGACTTTCCGGTCTAAATTACCCATTCCCGCATGGTATCTGGCAACCGCTGCGCCTTCTGCTGCCAACAATTCGTACAGTGTATCCACATTTTTTCGCGTTGCGCAGTAAATGATGCCGCTGTCGTCGGGATGCTTCCTTATATATTCCAGCACATAGTCATCCTTTTTTTTGACCGTCTGAACATCGAAGAAGAGATTTTCACGATCAAACCCGGTGACGACGGTCTTCGGTGTCTGAAGCTTGAGGACGCAGGAAATGTCCGTCTTTACTTCTTCTGTGGCCGTAGCGGTAAATGCACTTACTACAGGTCTGTTTTGCAGGCGGTCTATAAATTCCACAATTTTCAGGTAACTCGGCCGGAAATCCTGCCCCCACTGAGAGATGCAGTGAGCCTCATCGACCGTCACCATCGATATATCGACCCGCTCGGTGAAATCTATAAAATCAAAACTTTCCAGACGCTCGGGAGCGACATACAGTATTTTGTATGCACCCAGCATGGCATTCCCGTAAGCCCTCGAAATCTGCGCTTCTGTCAGCGATGAGTTGATATACCCGGCATGAATTCCCGCTTCGTTTAGCGCCTTAACCTGGTCCTGCATGAGCGAGATCAGCGGCGATATAACGACCGTGATTCCCGGAAGCAGCATCGCCGGAACCTGATAACATATCGATTTCCCCGCACCGGTCGGCATGATCGCCAGCACATTTCTTCCCTCCAGGATCGCATCAATGATCTCTTCCTGTCCGGGTTTGAATGAATCGTATCCGAAATATTTTTTCAGTGTGTCTCTTGCATCCATTTTTTATCCCTGAAACGTGAGCCGGTTCCTCGTTTTACTGAAACGGAGGGACGGTTCCTTGTTCCACCTTTATCCTTTTCTGATTTTCGATATTCTCTATTATACCGGTAAACAAATCCGGTGCCAATCTGTCTGAAAAGCTGTCTCTTTACTTTAATATGATTTTAGACTCATGTGTGGATAGAATTCAAGAAATTTCGGTCGCAAATTCCGTCATTCGACAAATGTCGACAAAGTGGGGCAATGGGGACGGTTCATCGAACCGCCCCCCGTTTCACCGCTTTAAAATAGTACACAAAGCAAATGATAATCTGAAACACAGTAGAGAAGGGTATGCCAAGGCCTATGGAAAACAGCGTGCCCACATATCTTCTCATAAGATATGCAACGGGAATACGAATCAGGAAAGCGGCGGTGACGCCTTGAATCATCACAAAACCTGTCCTGCCCAATCCGTTATAGTAGCCGATAAAGCAGAAAAGGAAGCACGTGAGCAGGCAATCGATGCCGTATGCTTTGAGGTATTCGGCTCCGTCTGCCACTACTCTTGCGTCATTGGCAAAGACAGAACAAAGCAATTCTCCATGGAAAAATGCCGCATAGAACATCAACACACCAAACGCGGTTGACAGGCCGATCGCGAGTTTCAGTCCCTTCAACGCCCTCTCATCCTTCCCGGCGCCATGATTCTGGGCCACGTATGCACTCATTGCCTGCATGAAGGCAGAAGGAATCAGCATGATAAACGCACAGACTTTTTCTGCCACACCCACACCTGCGGAGGCAATAAGCCCCAGAGTATTGGTAATCGCCTGAATAACGAGGAATGACAGACCTACCAGAAAATCCTGGAGCGCGATCGGAGTTCCGAAGAGTACGATCCTGCGCAGAACAGGTTTATCTAAGCCGATATCTTTTCTCTTAAGTGTGAATGGCAGTGTCCTGCGCTTCAAGATCAGTAAGGAAATAATAACGCTGATCGTCTGAGAGGCAACTGTGGCGATGGCAGCACCTGACGCGCCGAGATGCAGACCCGCCACAAGAAGAAGATCTCCGCCTATATTACAGACACTTGCAATTGCCACCGTCATCAGCGGAGTCTTTGAGTCTCCGAGTCCTCTCATAATGCTCCCCAACACATTATAAGAAACGATCATGACGGAGCCCGCTCCACAGATTGCTATATATCTGCGGACGTATGTGAAGGATTCTTCAGGAGCATTCATCGCAGTTGCGAATACACCGGAAAGCACCGGAATGCAAACAGAAAGGATCACACCGGCTGTCAGAAAGATCACTATGCTTGTTCCGATGATCCTGCTGCCGGATTCTCTGTCTCCTTCTCCAATCTTCTGTCCCAGAAAAATAGTGGTACCCATCGCAAATGAACTGACCAGGTTCGTGATCGTCACCATGATCTGTGAGCCAACCGCAACGCCGGAGACGTCTTCCGCCATTGCATATTTTCCGACTACCATCAGATCGACAGCGCCATACAATGCTTGTAAGAATAATGCCAGAAGGATCGGCAATGAAAATTTCAAAAGAGGTACTACTATCGGCCCTCGCGTAAAGTCTGTTGTTTTTTCCATATTTTTATTATAGTTACTCCTGTTAATTAATCAAGAATGCTAAAAGTGTCTGTAGGTCTCTTCATGGTGTCCCTTTCTTGCTGAATTGCATCTTTCTTTGTCCGACTTTGAAATATTATATCATACGCCGGCCCGGCTTTCCACCAAGAGCTGCAACGGTGGATTCTTTGCCACAGATGGAGCAGAAGTTGCTGAGTTGTCGGTAGAGAATAGCAACCGGAAACTGATATAAAAGAGACTGTCGTACTAACCCGAAAGTTAGTCGACAGTCTTATTGTATTTTAGGAACCGTTCCACATTTGACTCATCGCCCGACGCGAAGCTTGGCCTTTCGTTCGTAAAGCATCTGATCGGCCTGCTTGATACGTTCACTTAACGATACGCTCGGATCGGTGCACTCGACATAACCGACAGTCATGGCAAGCTGATAGGGCTTGTCCCGGGAGAGCTCGGTCAGGAGAGCCGACAGATCCCTGATGAGGGCTTCCGGATCGGGATCCGAAAATACGGTTTTTGCAGGCTGCCAGGCCATCAGGAATTCATCCCCGCCGAACCTTGCCGCGAAACCGTTATACTTCCCGATCGTGCGTTTCAGTGCGCGGCTGCAGCAGATCAGCGCCTCGTCGCCTTCTATGTGGCCGTAAGTGTCGTTGATCGTCTTGAAGCTGTTTAAATCTCCAAGATAGAGATAAAGCGGATGCGCCGATGAAACATGCGTCAGCTGCTCCGACAAGTACTCGTCCGCCTTACGCCGGTTATTCATTCCGGTCAGCGCATCAGAGTTGATGTTTGACTCCTGCATTAAGATAAAGATCACCACGATTACAGCGAACACGGCTGCAGGAAGAATGGAGGCTTTCTGAAAAAAGCTGTCCACCACAATATAGAGAATGATCAGAAGAACCGAACCGGAGAGCGCTATGTCAGCATGACGCCTGAATGCCGTGCGTGTCCGTGCCGCACTCACAGCAGCTACAACAGCCACTGCCAGGAGATACAAGGCAGACAGCGCAAGCGTCGGCAAATACAGCACCTCATGGACGAAATACCCTTCCGGGCTCAATGTAAACACCAGCTTAGTCCAAGGATTCGATATGATCAGCATCGTAGTGATGAAGGCAGGTATCTGTCTGATCCGGCGCCCGGAAGGGGTCCGGAAGAATGTCAGCATTCTCCTCTCCACCACAAACAGAAAGAACGAAGTCGCACAGTTGGTCACCGACCAGAGACTTAATGTACATACTGCCATCAGGACAATCCGCGGAAGCTGAAGCGTGTCATATTCATGAAAAGTCCAGAGCGTGTTGCATACCAGATAAAGCATATGCGTGACAATAAGCGTACAGAACCAGGTGTACTCATCCCTTCGAGTGATATCCCGGCCTGTTCTGGCAAGAATATAGATATCCAGCAACAGGAAAGTGAATTGAAATATGCCAAAGGCAGACAGAACGTCATTGTTCATACTCTCATTCCTCCTTTCAAGACAGGTGATGCTTCTTTTGTCTTGCCTCACGGTCGAAAACCGGCCTAAAAAGGATAAACATCGAATCTGCCCTGTATCAATGTCCCCGCACATGTGAAAGAGGATACGTTCAAGGCGGATATCGAGCTGAAATGCAATACTGCTTTTGTGATCGTCATAAATCAATCATATTTTAACACATAATCTTCAGAAAAGCGAGAAAAAAAGAATTCTAAATAACTCATAGACCGGACAAAGCCGGATAAAATATGCCATATTCGGTACAAAAAGTATTTAAAACCCTTCTTTTTCATGATAAACTGGTTATAGTGACATGTACATGTCTATCACCAGAAATCATAAAGGAGGAACTACCATGAGCAACCAGTATCGCCTTGTTACCAGAAGTGATTTTGACGGCCTCGCCTGTGCGATGATGCTGAAAAGTCTTGGAATGATAAATGATATCAAATTTGTTCATCCCAAGGATGTACAGGATGGGAAGATCGAACTCTCCAAAAATGATATCACAACCAACCTCCCCTATGATCCCCGGGTTGAGATTGCCTTTGACCATCACGAGTCCGAGATCGACCGGCTGAAAGCGACCGAAACCAACGGGAAGCTGATCATCGATCCCAAAGCCCGCAGTGCAGCAAGAGTCGTCTACGATTATTACGGCGGAAAGGAAACATTCCCCAACCTCTCCGTTGACCTGCTCGCGGCGGTGGACAAAGGCGACAGTGCGGATTTTACGATCGATGAGATCCTGAACCCAAGCGGCTGGGTTCTTCTCCACTATCTGATGGATGCCCGCACGGGACTGGGCCGCTTCCACAATTTCCGCATTTCCAATTATGATCTCATGATGCAGCTCATCGATTTCTGCATGGATCATTCCGTGGATGAAATTCTGGAGCTCCCGGATGTAAAGGAACGAGTGGATCTTTACTTTGAACAGTCAGAACTGTTCAAAGAACAGCTTCTGAAAATCGCCAAAGTGTATGATAAAGTCGTCGTCCTGGATCTTCGCGACCAGGAGGTTATCTACGCCGGAAACCGCTTCATGATCTATGCTCTTTATCCCGATACGCAGATTTCCATTCATGTGGCCTGGGGCTTCAAGAAGCAGAACACGGCTGTCATGATTGGAAAATCCATCGTAAACAAGGCATCTGACGCGGACATCGGTTCCCTCTGCCTTAAGTACGGCGGCGGCGGACACAGAAACGCCGGTACCTGCCAGCTTGATAATGACACCGTGGATGCACAGCTTCCGGAGATTATCGCCGCATTAAACATGTAGAGTTAAGGAGTAAGCACAAATGAAAAAAAGAAAGAAACGCATTATTCCGATCATCCTCATCTTCCTCTGCGGGGTATGTGTCGGAATTCACCGGAAAGTCATCATTGCTTTGTTAACCGGGAAGGAACTCCCCGAAGCTCCGTCATGGCATTTCTGGGTTAAATAAGTAACATCTGATAAATCACGGAAGGAGTAACTAACATGGATAAATATGGATATTCAGGACCGGAACGTTTTAGACCTTTATCACCTTGGGCATATTTTGGATATACAATCCTTTTTTCGATCCCGCTCGTAGGATTTATTTTGCTGATCGTTTTCTCTCTGAGTGATGGCAATATCAACAGAAAAAACTTTGCAAGATCCTACTTCTGCGCGTTGGTCATTTTGTTGATCATCATGCTGTTTCTTCTTTTTACCGGCGCATTGGCAGGGATAACGGAATCATTATCTTACCGGTACTAAAATGAAGGCAAAGCCGCTGGGCAGACAGGGGACGGTTCTCTGTCCTATGTTCTCCTGAGCACAGGACAGAGAACCGTCCCCTGTCTTTCCGAATTTAATACCTGTTATGCACCTTTTCGGCAAAACAAAGCATATTGGCAACGTGGACCGGCGTTCCGTCGTCCAGAACAGCCGTTCCGCTCATCCGTCCGAAAACCTGATGCTGGTCAGATACAATAAGCTTGTAATCAAGATTTGCGCTCCGATCCAGAATCGGAACAAAATCCATCTCGAAGCGACCGTCTGAAGAAGTAAACTTCCAGGGATCCAAATAGCCGCTCTCAGGGATATGGAAGGTCACATCGTCCAGTTTATGTACCTTTCCATTATAAAACAGCACGTTTTCACTCGCCTTTTCGGTATTCCCGAAGCCATAACCGATGTTGAACCCGAAGCTGTTGCCATTTATGTCGGTGTTTCCCGAACCCCAATACCAGGTATTATCATAGGTCCATACACCACGTCCCCAATCCAGCGTACCGAAATCCGTTTCCGGACGGAACACATGTTTCTTACCGTCAAACAGGACATATCCGGATGCCCGCATACAATTGATCTTCTGATTATAATAAAATGCATGCTTTTTGTCCCATGGCGTCGCGATCACCATGGATTCCATGTCCGGCTGCCGCAGAGTGATGTCACATTTCAGCGGCTTGCCTTCATAAAAATTACTGAAACGGCATTGAATTCGGCGGAAACCGGTTCCCACAGTGAACCGCATGTGGAGGCGTTTGTCCCGGTACTCGGTTACGCCGGCTGAAGAATCCTGCGGAAGCTTCAAACTGCCCATCGGAAATGCATTCAGTACCGTTTCCGTATGTTCCCATGGATTTTCGTCCAAAAACAACAGAGACACCGATTGAAGACCGATATAGCCATCGTCCGAAATGGTAAAAGCAGCACCGAACCCATCGCTCAGCACCAGATAATAATCCCATTCCTTGATCCTCCATTTGGGGGCCTTGATCATCCGTCGGTCATATTTTTGAACCATCCGGCGGGACCAGCCGGGCTCACAAAGCTCACCCCGGTCGTCAAGAAGCATATGTTCGTTGGTCACTTCATGATTTCTGCTCATTCGGCTCCTCCTTCTGTTTATTATGACAACGTAATGTGGATTTCATCAGTATTGAATCTGCTTTAGTACCTCCTCCAGCACTGCCAGATTATTTAAAGTATGATAATATGCGCAACAGATTTAAGATATTCTGTGAAGTAGGATATTCTGTCTTCTGAAAACCCATCTATGTTTTTCCACTCATAAGTAGGCAAATAGCACTGTCAGCTCCGTGGGAGAATATATCTTAATTCCCCACGGTACCGAACGCATCAACTATCAGAGAATATGAAACTCTTTAAACAAACCGGTTCTAAAATCCTCATCTTTCGCGGCTCTTTCTACTTCATCTCCGCGTCCGGAAGCGAATAATTTAGTTATTAGATCCGCCAGTCTGCTCTCACCTTTTTTCTCACCTTCCGCTCTCTCCTCTGATAGCGCTTCATTCATCGCTTCAACCTGATCTGCAAATGTAAACATAACAGCTGCCGCCTCCTCTCTCTCCAAATATTCCTTTAACACGTCCCTCTCCATATACACAAAAGCCTTATTATAAGGGAACTCTACTGTTGGTTGAGTCCTTTTTTCAAAGCGGTTTTCGATTAAACTGTAATATAATCTTGTCATGCAACATGGTCAACAATTGAGAGGCCCTTTCCGCATGTGAGGACAGAGCTTTTGTTCGCTTTCCCTCCGCACTCACTTTCCCGGAGAGGAGGCGGCGGGGATTATTCAATTAATCGAATTCGATCGTCACCTTAATCCCAGGTGCCAATATTCTTTCGTCCCTGATCAGCATGAGTATAATTTTTCATCTGCTTTGCATAGTCGTTGATAACTTCCCCGTAATGAACCAAT
>CADCPK010000418.1 GCA_902803215.1 uncultured Lachnospiraceae bacterium | reverse complement strand
TGGCGTACTGCTTGATCAGATCGTGCACCGCCATGTCAAAGTTATCGGCTTTCTCCAGTATATCGCATGCTTCGCGGAAAGCCTCCGCAACGATGGTGTTCAGCACCACATTGCACGAAGAGATCGAATCTCTCGAGCCGACCATACGAAACTCAAATTTATTTCCGGTAAAGGCAAAAGGTGACGTACGGTTTCTGTCCGTCGCATCCTTCATAAAATCGGGAAGCGCATCGACACCCGTGTTCATCACGCTGCCTTTGATGCTGCGTGTCGCGGTTCCCGTGCTGATCAGCTGTTCCAGCACATCCTCCAACTGTTCGCCGAGGAACACCGAGATGATGGCCGGAGGCGCTTCGTTTCCGCCCAGTCTGTGGTCGTTTCCGACATCCGCGGCAGATTCTCTGAGAAGGTCGGCGTGTTCGTCCACCGCCTTCAGGATGCAGGTGAGGATCAGAAGGAACTGTATGTTGTCGTGCGGAGTGCTTCCGGGCTCCAGAAGATTGATGCCGTCATCTGTCGTGAGGGACCAGTTGTTGTGCTTGCCCGATCCATTGACGCCTGCAAAAGGTTTTTCATGCAGGAGGCACCTCATTCCATGCCTTGATGCTACCTTCTTCAGTATCCGCATCATCATCTGATTGTGATCTGCTGCCAGGTTGGCTGCCTCGTATATGGGAGCCAGCTCATGCTGTCCGGGTGCGGCCTCATTGTGCTGCGTCTTTGCCGTCACGCCCAGTTTCCAGCACTCTTCGTTGACTTCACGCATGTAGGCTGATACCCGCTGCCGGATGGTTCCCAGATAGTGATCGTCCATCTCCTGCCCTTTGGGGGGCATGGCACCGAACAGTGTGCGGCCGGTGTAGATCAGGTCTTTTCGCTGTTCCCAGTGCTTGATGTCGACAAGAAAGTACTCCTGTTCGGCTCCCACCGACGGGACTACCTTGCGGGACGAAGTGTTGCCGAAAAGCCTGATCAGTCGCAGAGCCTCGGTATTGATCGCCTGCATCGACCTCAGCAGCGGGGTCTTCTGGTCCAGGGCTTCTCCTGTGTAGGAACAGAAGGCTGTAGGTATGCAAAGTGTTCCGCCTGCGGCATCATGCCTTACAAAGGCAGGTGAAGTGCAGTCCCAGGTGGTATAGCCCCTGGCTTCAAACGTGGCCCGAAGCCCACCCGAAGGGAACGAAGAAGCATCAGGCTCCCCTTTGATCAGCTCTTTCCCCGAAAAGGATAGCAGAACTTTCCCGTTTTCCATCGGCGCGGTGATGAACGCATCATGCTTTTCCGCGGTTACACCTGTCAGCGGCTGGAACCAGTGGCTGAAGTGTGTTGCACCTTTCTCGATGGCCCACTCCTTCATCTCGTGGGCTACCACGTCCGCGGTTTCCTGCGAGAGCTCGGTTCCTTCTTCGATCGTCTTTTTCAGTTCTTTATATACTTTTTTCGGCAGACGCTCCTGCATTACCGCATCGTTAAAAACATCGCAGCCGAAAATTTCCTTTACATTAACATATTCTTCCATTCGTCCTCCTTGGTGCTCCGAAGAAGCAGGTTAAGCGCTTTATGTCTGTTTTCAATATCTGCCACATAGTGCTCGCCTCCAAACTCTCCGTCGAGCGTCCAGGAAAGCGGTTCATCGCACGTAAGCTTTATGTGTGATGTCTTGAAAGAATAGATCTGATCCGTGTTATCCTCTGCGGTCAAAAGTGCGGTTATGATCTCCTGTGCTTCGACAGGAGACGTAGGATATTTGATCAGGGTCACCTCGAAAAGGCCATCGTCCATATCGATGTTCTTTCCCGTGAGGTGCTTGAATCCCCCGATCGACCGGGAATTTGTCACCATTCCGTAGATGAAATCGGCTTCTGTGTTTACTTCTTTCGATTCCACTTTGATGTGATAATGCCTGATATCAAAAAGTCTCTTCATTCCTTCCAGAATATACGCCGCATGGCCCAAAAAGTTTTTCAGATCCTGTGCCGTCTGGTAGGACACATCCGTAAATATTCCAAAAGCGGCCACATAGGCAAAAGACTGACGGTTGAAGCGGCCGATATCGCAGCGGTACAGTACCTCTTCCATGATATTCGAGGCCATGGCGGTGAGCGACTTTGGCATGAACAGGCTGTTGGCAAAGTCATTGGTGCTGCCTGCCGGAATATACCCGATGCGGATATTGCTGCCCGTCTCCATGACCGCGGTCACGACTTCGTCCAGCGTACCGTCGCCGCCGCTGCAGACGATCATGTCCACCTTGCTCTCGTATTCTTTTGTCTTCTCGTAAGCATCGCGCGCCTTCTGAGTAGCGTAAGCGATCACCTCATAGCCGTTCTTGTTGAAAATATCTATGATGTCGATCAGGGCTTCCCTGATTTGTCCTTTCCCGGCTTTTGGATTAAATACAAAAAACAGTTTTTTATCCATTAAAGCGTTTACTCCTCCCGGGACGGGTTACTCTCTCACCGCGTCCTTCATAGATTTTACATATTCTTTAACATAGGGAACACATTCCCTTCCATAAGCTGCACAAAGTCTGACTATGGCCGAACCGACGATCGCACCGTCAGATTTCTGTGCAATTTCGTGTGCCTGCTCCGGGGTAGAGATGCCAAAGCCGACCGCGCACGGAATATCTTTGGCCTGTTTTACCAGCCGCACCATCGCTCCGATATCCGTCGTGATCCTGCTTCTGACCCCCGTCACGCCCAGAGACGATACACAATAGACAAAGCCTTCTGCATTACGTGCTATTTCCAGAATCCTCTCGTTGGAAGTAGGCGCGACAAGAGAGATCAGGTCAAGGCCATAGCGCCTGCAAACTTCGTCAAATTCGTCTTTTTCTTCAAAAGGTACATCCGGAAGGATCAGGCCATCCATCCCTATCTCCGCCGCGCGTGCGATAAAGCGCTCTGTGCCGTAGCTGAACACCACATTGGCGTAAGTCATGAACACCATCGGGATATCGGAATTATTCCTGATCCGAATGACCATGTCAAAGATCTTATCCGTCGTGACACCGCCTGACAGCGCACGTACGTTTGCCTCCTGAATGACAGGCCCTTCCGCAGTCGGATCGGAGAAGGGAATACCCAGCTCGATCAGGTCTGCGCCTGCCTCTTCCATAGCATATACCAGCTTTTCCGTAGTTTCAAGGTCCGGATCCCCACAAGTCAAAAAGGGGATAAAAGCTTTTCCGTTCTCAAAAGCTCTGTGAATCCTGTTATTCATGGATATCCTCCCCTCTGTAGCGGGCTATGGCCGCGCAGTCCTTATCGCCTCTGCCCGAGACGGTGATCACCACGATCTGATCCGCACGCATCTGCGGAACGATCTTCATGGCATAGGCCACGGCATGTGCGCTCTCGATCGCAGGGATGATCCCTTCGGTACGGGAAAGATATTCAAAAGCCTCAACGGCCTCATCGTCGGTTACCGGTACATATTCCGCACGTCCGATGTCATGCAGATAAGCGTGCTCCGGGCCGACTCCCGGATAGTCCAGTCCGGCCGAGATCGAATAGACCGGCGCGATCTGCCCGTATTCGTCCTGGCAGAAATAGGATTTCATGCCGTGGAAGATCCCGAGCCTTCCGGTCGCGATCGTCGCCGCCGTCTCGGCGGTATCCACTCCGCGCCCCGCCGCCTCGCAGCCGATCAGACGCACAGACGGATCTTCGATAAAATGATAGAATGAGCCGATCGCGTTGGAGCCTCCGCCCACACAGGCAAGCACTGCGTCGGGAAGTCTGCCTTCTTTCTTCAGCATCTGTTCTTTGATCTCTTTGGAGATCACCGCCTGGAAGTCGCGCACGATCGTGGGGAACGGATGTGGCCCCATGACCGAGCCCAGAACATAGTGAGTGTCGGCGATCCGGTTCGTCCATTCACGCATGGTCTCGGAAACCGCGTCCTTAAGCGTAGCGGTTCCGGTAGTGACGGCATTGACTTTCGCTCCGAGCAGCCGCATACGGTATACGTTGAGCGCCTGTCTCTCCGTGTCCTCCTTGCCCATGAACACTTCACATTCCATGCCCATGAGAGCCGCTGCCGTCGCGGTCGCCACTCCGTGCTGGCCGGCGCCGGTCTCGGCGATGACTCTGGTCTTCCCCATCTTCTTTGCAAGAAGAACCTGGCCGAGCACATTGTTGATCTTGTGTGCCCCTGTGTGATTCAGGTCCTCGCGTTTCAGGTAAACTTTTGCTCCTCCCAGATCCTCTGTCATATGAGAAGCATAATAAAGCCGTGAAGGCCTCCCCGCATACTCGTTGAGAAGTTCTGAGAGTTCCCGGTTAAATTCCGGGTCGTCTTTATACCGGTTATATGCCTCCTCCAGCTCGATCACTGCGTTCATCAGTGTTTCGGGGATGTATTGACCTCCGTGGTCTCCAAATCGTCCTTTGGACAATGCTGTCTCCTTTCCGGCTCTCTCACCGCGGCGATGATCCGCTCTATCTTCTGCGGATCCTTGAATCTGTCCGTCTCAACACTGCTGCTGAGATCCACCGCAAAGGGAGAAAGTCTCTTAAGTGCCTCGTCTATATTGTCCTCAGAAAGTCCTCCTGCCAGAAAAAAGGGCCTCGAAATGCGCGGCACCAGATTCCAGTCAAACGTCTTGCCGCTGCCGTAACCCTGATCGAGGAGGATATAGTCCGCGCTGCTTTTCAGTGCTTCTGAAACATCCTCCGCCGATCCGATCTTAAAGGCTTTGATCACAGGACATCCTGTATTTTTTTTTATTCTGTTGATATATTCTTCATCCTCCGCGCCGTGAAGCTGAGCGATCCTGATAAAACCTTTTTTCAGGAGACTCTCTATCCATTCGGGATCGGCATTCACGAACACGCCGACCGGACAGATGCGGGGATCCAGCATCCCGGTCAGATCGGCCAGTTCATCCTCTGAGATGCACCGAAAGCTTCGGGGGAATCCGAGAATGAAGCCGGCATAGTCGGGAAGATACCGGTTGACTGCAAGGATATCTTCCCTTCTTCTTAAGCCGCAGATCTTTATGCGGACTTTTTCTTTATCCATTGTTCAGCTTACTCAGCATACCTTTCTTGTCCGTGCTGCGCATCAGCGTCTCTCCGATCAGCACAGCGCTGATATTGTTTTCTCTGAGCCTCACAATGTCTTCGTGCGTTTTGATCCCGCTCTCCGATACAAAGAGGACTGAGTCCGGCGCTGCCTTCCTGAGCCTGATGCTGTTGTTCATATCCACTTCGAAGGTCTTCAGATCGCGGTTGTTCACACCGATGATCTGCGCTCCGCAGGCGACCGCACGTTCTACTTCCGTCTCGTCGTGCGCTTCCACCGGAGCGTCCATTTCGAGCTCCTCGGCCAGCTGTCTGAAGTCCTTAAGCTGTGCGTCATCCAGGATCGAACAGATCAGAAGGACCGCCGAAGCGCCGAGTGCCTTTGCCTGGTAGATCATGTATTCATCCACCACAAAGTCTTTCCGGAGGACCGGCAGACTCACACGGCCTGCAATCTCCCACAGGTACTGGTCCGCTCCCTGAAAATAGAACGGCTCCGTCAGACAGGAGATGGCCGAAGCGCCGGCTACCTCATACTCAAGCGCTATGTCGAGGTACGGAAAATCTTCCGCGATCACGCCTTTGGAGGGCGATGCTTTTTTCACTTCACAGATGTAGGACATGCCTTCTTTCTGAAGTGCTTCATGAAAGCTCATTTTGGGAAGCGGATTCTGTTTCCGCTCCTCGATCTGCTGCAGAAGGATCTGTACTTCGGTTCCTTTCTTTTCAAGTTCTATTCGTTCTCTGGTCTTCTCTGCTATTTCATCCAAAATATTTTTCATCAAGTATTTGACTCCCTGATAAACTCTTCAAGTTTTCGGAGGGCGCTGCCGTCATCGATGAGTGATTCAGCCATGCGCACACCCTCTTCTATTGTATTGGTTTTGCCGGCAATGTAAAGAGCCGCGCCGGCGTTCATGCACACGGCCTGTCTCTTAGCCCCACGCTCGGTGCCGCACAGGATTGCTCTTGTGATCCCGGCATTCTCTTCCGGCGTTCCGCCCTGCAGTGCGCCTTTTTCACACGTGCTGTATCCGAATTGTTCCGGTGTGATCTCGTATGAGGTGAACCAGCCGTCCTTTATCTCGCACACTTTTGTCGGTGCGCACATGGATATCTCATCCAGGCTGTCCTGCCCGTAGACGACCATGCCCCTTGTCACGCCCAGGTTGGCCATGACGGTGGCCAGCGGCTCGACAAGGCTCTCATCAAACACTCCCATAAGCTCCATGTTTGCGCCGGCAGGGTTACTCAGCGGCCCCAGAATATTGAACACCGTTCTGATGCCGAGCTCCTTTCTGATCGGAGCGACATACTTCATGGCGATATGGTAGTTCTGCGCAAACAGGAAGCAGATATTGATCTTCTCCAGGATCTCCGAACTCTTTTCGGGGGGAAGGGTGATCTTTACACCCAGTGCCTCGAGCACATCCGCAGCTCCCGATTTCGAGGAAGCCGCTCTGTTTCCGTGCTTTGCTACCGGAACGCCGCCCGCCGCGATGACAAGCGATGATGTGGTGGAAATGTTGAACGAATTGGCTCCGTCTCCTCCCGTTCCTACGATCTCCAGGACATCTTTTTCGTGCAATAGCTTGATACAGTGTGCACGCATTCCTGCTGCCGAGGCGGTGATCTCGTCGATCGTCTCACCTTTCAGCGAAAGGGCCGTGAGATATGCCGACATCTGCACCGGCGATGCGCTTCCTTCCATAATTTCGTTCATTACTGTTTCCGCTTCTTCATAAGAAAGATCTTCTCTGCGGGAAAGTTTGATGATTGCTTCTCTGATCATTTTCTGACTACCTCCATAAAGTTGTCTATCATTTTTCTGCCATCCGGTGTCATAACTGATTCAGGGTGAAACTGAAGCCCGAATATCGGATACTCTCTGTGCTCCACCGCCATGATCTCACCGTCCTCCGATTTTGCCGTAACAATAAGCTCGGGCGGCATGGTTTCTTCTATTGCCGCCAGCGAGTGATATCTGGCGGCGGGAAAAGAAGGTTCCAGACCTTTTAACAGTCTGCTCTTTCCCATGGTATATATCGTTTTCTTTTTTCCGTGCATCAACTCGCGCGCGTAGGAGACTGTCGCCCCGAAAGCCTCACAGATCGCCTGATGCCCCAGGCATACTCCCAGTATGGGGATCTTACCGGCAAAATACCGCACGGCAGGTATGCATATGCCCGCCTCCGACGGTTTGCCGGGGCCCGGCGAGAGGATCAATGCCTCAGGATTCATCTCTTCGATCTCGTCAAGTGTCGCCTCGTCGTTTCGAATCACCTTTATGTCGGGCGTAACCTCGCCGATCAGCTGGTACAGGTTGTAAGAAAAGCTGTCATAATTGTCTATCAGTAAGATCATTCCAATTCCTCCTGTGCCTTATCGATCGCCTGAACCACAGCCCGGGCTTTATTGCAGCACTCCTGATACTCTTTCTCCGGAACACTGTCATAGACAATGCCTGCTCCGGAGCGGATACACACCTCCCCGTTTTTCTTGTATACGAGGCGTATGGCGATGCAGACATCCAGGTTTCCCGAGAAATCCAGGTATCCGATCGCGCCTCCGTATATACCTCGTTTGCTTTGTTCCAGTTCTTCTATAATCTGACACGCCCTGAATTTTGGGGCTCCCGATAGTGTCCCCGCGGGCAGAATAGCGTCGATGGCATCCACCGCGTCCTTGTCTTCCCTTATGGTCCCTGTAACGGTGGACCCGAGATGCATGACGTGGGAATACCGCTGCACAGAGAGATACTCCTCCACCTTCACCGTTCCGATACGGCTGATCTTTCCCATGTCGTTGCGGCCGAGGTCCACGAGCATATTGTGCTCGGCGAGCTCTTTCTCATCCTGCAGAAGATCGGCTTCAAGCGCCAGGTCTTCCTCCCGGTTTTTTCCCCTGGGCCTTGTGCCCGCAAGCGGAAACGTGCTGAGCTTACCGTTCCACAATTTCACCAGAGTTTCAGGCGAAGCCCCCGCAATCTCGATATCATCGCTCGAAAAGTAGAACATGTAAGGGGACGGATTGGAGGCACGCAGCACTCGATAGGTGTCGAAAAGGCTTCCCTCCGCCTTTGCCCGCATCGGATTGGAAAGGACGACCTGGAAGATGTCGCCTTCACGGATGTAGTCCTTTGCCTTCTCCACCATCCCTTGGTACTTTTCTTTGGGAAACTGCGGGGCGATCTCCGTTTTTATCCTGAGCGGAGCAAATTCGTCTTTTCTTCCCTCTTTCAGAAGACGGGCAATTCCGTCCAACCGTTCTGCGGCTTTTTCATAGGAGGCTTCAAGATCCTCTGTCATTACGCCGGTGATCAGCAGCAGCTTCTGGCGATAATGATCGAAAGCGATCACATCGTCAAAGAGCATCAGATCCATGTCGCGGAAATCTTTATCCTCGTAATCGCAGAGCGTGAGCTTGGGCTCGCTGTATTTGATATAATCGTAGGAAAAGTAGCCGACCAGCCCTCCGGTGAAAGGCGGCATGCCTTCGATCTCCGGCGTTTTGTACTGTTTCAGGATGGTGCGGAGCGTATCGCCCGGGTGCGCAGTCTTTTCTGTTTTTATTGTATCCTGCCCGGGAGCAGTCTCCCGCACGGTCAGCATGCCATTCAGGCAGGTGATCTCCATTGCAGGTTCAAACCCCAGAAAAGAGTAGCGGCCCCAGACCTCCGTCTGCCCGGCACTTTCCAAAAGGTAACAGTGCCGGCTTGCGGCGTGCAGGATCCTCATTACTTCTACCGGAGTAAAGCGATCGGAATACAGTTCCCGGCATAGCGGGATCCTTTTGATGCTTTGGTCCTCCGCGAGTTTACGCATGTCTTCGAGTGCAGGGTACATATAAGCCTCCTCTCTGATGTAAACACATGATGTCTTTGGCTTTCGATGGTGTGGTATGCACCATCTCTTTTATAAGCAAGTCCGGTATGGAATCTTTCTTATATCTGTTAAAAACCCGTCCGTGACAGACTGTCCGGCTGCCAAGGACGGGTTTTGATCATCAAAATTCTGTCTGAAATTTTGTTTGCTCCCGCTTCAACGTTTTACCGCGTCAAATTTATGTATACGTTACCACACTGAAGTACGGAAGTCAATTGAAATATGATCGTACAGTGTTACTATTCACAGTCCGGAACTCCATCTCCTCATTCTCCGAAGGGGCCGTAATCGTCATCATAATCGGGGCCGTCATCATCCGGGCTGTCCATGGGCGGCATGGGCGGCACGGGGCCATGTCCTCCGGGGCCGTCAAAGTCATGTCCGCCTCGCGCGTAGAATTCTTTGCCGACTACGTTCTTCCTGGTACGTGCTTCTTCTACCAGATTGGCAAGATTGTTGTAAACTTCCTTGGGATTCTTAATGTTTTCCAGAACGATGCGCGGCATTGCATCTACATTCGATATCAGAATGATGGTGCCCGTCCCGCAGATTTTCTGTATAAATGATCTGCGGAGCTGCATGTCTGTGATCCTGTACAGGAGAGTCTGATCGGACGTGCTGTTGAGCAGGCCTTTTTCTATATAGATCCTTCCGTTCTGAATGTAATATTTTGTAAAACTGAGCGGAAACCAGAGGCGATGCTTTCTGTCTTTCCACAGAATCTTCATGTTGTCCTGTTTCCCCGGCTCAGCGTTTGCGTTGTAGTTGTCTTTGTCAGCCATTATATCTCCTCCCTGGTGCTTCCTTCAGGCTATGTTTAGTCTTTATTTCAAGGTATTATAGCATAACCGGGAGATGGGGGCAAGAGGTCTACTTTTTCTTGTATGTGTCAAGTAAATCCAGGGCTTATACCCTGGACTTTGTCTACAATCTGAGCCCCCGGCATTCAGCCGGGGGCTTTTGGCGTCACGATAGTCCGCACTGCGGTATTTTGACCGTAACGGATATCACATCATGCATTTATCATGTAAAGCTGGG
>CADCPK010000417.1 GCA_902803215.1 uncultured Lachnospiraceae bacterium | reverse complement strand
GGAGTGATCTCACCGGGCTTGAAGCTGACAATGAAGTGCTGGGCGAGGACAGAGCTTCTGCGTGATCTGATCTCAGCAAAAACCCTTGCGGCTCTGCTCGGTTTTTCGCTGCAACCGAAGGCATAGACAAGCCTGCCGTTGTCGGTCTTTTCTGGATTGGCGATGTAGGCAAGAGTGCCTTCCACATCTAAGTGTATCGGGAAAATTTTTGTTGTCGCCATAGGTAGCGTACCTACATTCTTTTCAGCAAATAATTCTCCTGAATTTTTGCTGATTCTTTCTCTTTTTCAATTCGGGGTTGTAGGGGTGAAACCCTCTGCCAAGCGGTGTATAAAAAGCATTCAAATTTGAAATTTGTAATGCGGTTATACCATGCTTGCGAACTGTGATTATGCCCGTTCCGGGCATTTTTCATTTTGAGCCTGCGGCGCTCGGATTTTTCTCACTCCTGTGAGAAATTGGAGCTCTGCGACTGCACGGGAATTGAAAATCCCCCTACGCTTTTTATAACTTTTCAGAATGTTGCAAAAGCGGCTTAAAACAGCCACAAAATAGCAATTTGCAAAAACCGTTTTGCTCTGTTTTTTGCTAACTTTTTGCAATAATAAAGAACAAATAAAGAACAAGATTTTTCAGCGGTATATCATTCCTTATTTTGAATATAAAGATTGATGAATTTCAGAAGCAAATTCGCTCTTTTACAATTTGTAGAAATTTGACTATTTGTATATAACGCACTTGTTCATGCTCTCCTTGCTGTGTGTTTCAGTAGGGGGAGCTTTTTCACCTCATAACAACTACAGGCAGCTCAATAGGCATTATGATTCTAATAGCTGCTTTGAAAATTCAGCAATGTAATACACACAGGTGCAAAGCACAGAAACGACCTGCTCCTGTTCCAATAGTGCGAGCTGCGCTGTGAGAATTCTGGAACAATCTGGAATATCGGAAGTATCACTTGCCAGAGATCTTCCTTTTTCAAGATTCTGTCTGATAACTACATTGCACTCATCACGCGACACTGCAAATTTCGTGTAATTATGGTTCCTTTTTTCATGATTCACTCTTGCTTTATATTGTCCAGCTTTCAATTCTTCCAGTGTGGCAATTCTTGTGGGATACTGGTCATCCGGGATTTCGGTCATGTGATAAAATGCTTCCACCATAGGATAATTCAGATACAGCTTACCCATATCGGAAGACTCAGTAAAGAAATCCTGCATTTCTCTGATACTTTCGGAAGTAAACGTCGGATCCTGTGGATCCAGATCAAATATCAGCAGAATATCCGAATAGTTTTCCTCAAATATCAGCTTTTTTGCGGATCCTTTTCTTTAGATTTCAGGAGCTGCAAAAGATCTATCGTTTCCGGATCATTATCCAAAAACATTGCTTTATAGAGCGTATAGATGTTGGTATTGTAGGAAACGATCACATGATCCTCTGAGATGCCGTATACCTGCAACAGATGGTTCATCAGCTTCACATCTGTTTTCTCACCTTCAACAAGTATCAGAATCTTAGCTGCCATTGAATTCACCACTCATATAGAGTTTTTCCAGATTGTGTCCCTCACGAAGCTCGCGCTTTGTGGCATTGACAAACGAAGTAAGACAGTTTTCTGTCAGAATGAAATAGCAGTCCGGTCGCATAATACGGTTGGAAAGCAAATTGGTATTATGCGATGTCAAAATGACCTGTGTATTCTGCATTTTCTCTAACATTGCTACGATGCTTTCCGCAAGCTCGTAATGATAGAAAGCATCAAATTCATCAATAAACAGCAGAGATACATCTTTGGCTGTTTTCAGCCAATAGAATAAGGTGTATAGTGCCTTTGTACCGTTGGAAGCCGTTTTCAGGAAAGCAAGCGGCTTGTTCTTATCGAAATAGAGCACCTGATTGCCGTCTGCATTTTCATGGACGATCAGATTTTCCTTTACACCGGAGCGATGGAGAAAGTCTTGAAATTCTGCCAGATGATCCGGTTGAAAAATGAAGTTGATATAATCATCAGTCTTATTCATATAACCGATATATCTGTTCTCATCCAGATTCCTGAACCAAAGCATCGAACTTACAAATGCCATCAGCTTGCGAAGCGGGTGTGCATCATCCAGAACAGTGTTATTGATGAGATAGCGAAGTACAGAATCAATGCCTTTCAGGGACAGATTCAGTGTCGGAGCCAACGCCTTGATGCCGGAAAGGTCACCGTCACCTGAAACATGGTCGAACCAGAACAATAGCTTCTCGTTGATCTTTACGGATTCATAGACAAGTGTCCGCTGTCCGTCCTTCTTGTATTCATAATCAACAACATCATGCCCGAATTGAAACTGATAATGAAACCAGACACGATTTGACAGGCTATCAGAATTGATATAGTAATCATAAAGTCCAGGGCTAACATTCTGTTCTGTCAGGTGGGATACCAGATCGAACATGGCAAGTCCCAGATTTGACTTTCCGACAGAATTCTTGCCATAGATGATCATTTTTCCAATGAGTCCTTCGGTAATGCAATCTGTATGGAACTGATAATCATGCACACCAGAAAAATCTACTGTCAGCTTCTGGCTGAAATTCTTGAATTCAGTAACCTCGAATCGTTTCAGCATACACTCGCCTCCTGTTCTTTTTTATATTATACACCCAAAGAACAGTTTCGTCAGCACTTTGCCGGAATTTTTTTACGGAGACTAGCTGCATAAAAAGCCATAAGCATATACATCAGTCTCCCCCCCTCGAATTCGAGGGGGGTTAAACCGTAATCATTCACCTGCCAGTATGATAGATGTAAAGTATTCTTTGGATAAGGTCTAATAGCAGCGAGAATACTTCTATTTTGATAGGTCTTGTTTGCATTCTCTGTTAGTATCCTGTCTTTCTCGATTATAATCTTAGCAGGATACACCCTATTCCATCTGCCGGAGAATCCGTCCAATCAGTTCCTGATCTGCCGGCAGCCACTTCACAGAATCAAGCTCCTTCTTCGTGAGCCATCTTGCCTCCTGCGCTTCCAGCAACACAAGATCTCCGTCCATGACCTCACACCAGAAGCAATCCATCGACAGATGGAAATCAGGATAATCATACTCAATAGTTTCAATAAGTTCACCAACTCTGATCGCGGTATCGAGTTCTTCCTGAATTTCTCTCACTAATGCTTGCTGTGGCGTTTCTCTGAGTTCAATCTTACCACCGGGGAATTCCCACATACCTTTGAATTCTCCATATCCTCTTGCAGTTGCAAAAATGCGTGTTTTACTCCGAAGAGAATCACATATCACAGCCGCAGCAACTTTCACTGTTTTCATCATAATACCACCGTTAATTGATTTGTTGTTCGGATGTACTTTGCTGAATAGGCTTTCACAGTTTCCATAGGAAAGATACGCAGTGTTCTGGTATATTCATTGTTTATTTTTCTTCTAAACCCAGAGATTTCAAATATTCATATGTTCCATCATAGTATGCAGGTATTCTTGTGGTATCTTCCCAGAATCCACCGATCGTTTTATTGGCGTTTCCCTCCGGTACACAAATGATCAAGCCTTTTCTGGCACGTGTAAGCAGTACACGATAAGCATTGAGC
>CADCPK010000416.1 GCA_902803215.1 uncultured Lachnospiraceae bacterium | reverse complement strand
TGAATAAAGCTAAACTTTTTTCTTTTCAATTCATTAATAATCGTGTACAATATAGACAGGAAATATCTGGATTGGAGATATCATGAATAATAAAGCAATCACTGCATTGGAATACAATAAGATCATAAAGCTTCTGACAGAGAAGGCTTCCTGTGAAATGGGCAGGAAACTTTGCGAGGAGCTGGTTCCGATGACCGATTTGGAAAAGATCCGACTCATGCAGGTGCAGACCGCCGACGCGCTGACGAGGCTGTTCCGCAAGGGAGGAATCTCCTTCGGCGGCGTCAAAGATGTACGCGGCTCCATGAAGCGTCTGGAGATCGGCAGCAGTTTGAATATACCGGAACTGCTCATGGTATGCCGTCTTCTCGAAAATGCATCGAAGGCCAAAGCATACTCCCGCCATGAGCGCACCGAAGCGGCGGAACAGGATTCTCTCGAAGCATTGTTTGCAGGTCTGGAACCGCTCACTCCTCTCGCTGCCGAGATCAGAAGATGTATTCTCTCGGAGGACGAAGTAAGCGATGATGCGAGCCCGGGGCTTTCCCATGTGCGGCGCGCCATCAAGACAGCCAACAATCGAATTCATACCCAGCTGAACGCCATCGTCAACGGCAGTGCCCGCACTTACCTGCAGGATTCCGTCATCACGATGCGCGGGGGCAGATATTGCATCCCCGTTAAGGCTGAATACAAAAATCAGGTGCCGGGAATGATCCACGATCAGTCCGCCACAGGTGCCACGCTTTTTATCGAACCGATGGCCATTGTAAAGCTCAACAACGACATACGCGAGCTTGAGCTTCAGGAGCAGAAAGAGATCGAGGCTGTGCTGGCTTCTTTAAGCGAGCAGACAGCAACGCACACACAGGCCATCCTGCTCAATATGCAGCTGATGGTCGAGCTCGATTTCATCTTTGCCAGAGCGCATCTGGCCATGGATATGAACGCAACGGCTCCCGTTTTTAACGAGGACGGCCGCATTCGCCTGAGAAAGGCCCGCCACCCGCTGATCGATCCAAAGAAAGTCGTTCCCATCGACATCCGTCTGGGCGATGATTTTGATCTTCTGGTCGTGACAGGCCCCAACACCGGCGGCAAGACCGTTTCGCTTAAGACTATCGGCCTGCTGACCATGATGGGACAGTCGGGGCTTCACATCCCTGCTGCCGATCAGAGCGAGCTTGCGGTCTTCGAAGAGATCTATGCGGATATCGGCGATGAACAGAGCATCGAGCAGTCGCTCAGTACGTTCTCGTCCCACATGACCAACATAGTCTCGTTCCTCGAAAAAGCCGACGACCGGTCTCTGGTACTTTTTGACGAGCTTGGCGCCGGCACCGATCCTGTAGAAGGAGCTGCGCTTGCCATCGCAATACTCTCCTACCTGCACAATCAGCAGATCAGAACCGCCGCCACAACGCATTACAGTGAACTCAAGATTTTTGCCCTTTCCACATCGGGTGTGGAGAACGCTTCCTGCGAATTTAACGTAGAAACGCTGAAACCGACCTACAGACTCCTGATCGGTGTTCCCGGAAAGAGTAACGCTTTTGCGATCTCCTCCCGCCTGGGCCTTCCCGATCACATCATTACCAAGGCAAAGGAACAGATCGACAAGCAGGACGAGTCCTTCGAAGATGTGCTCACCACTCTCGAGCAGAACCGTGTGACTATCGAGAATGAGCGTCAGGAAATCGAGCGGGTACGCGCCGAGCTGGAGGAAGCACAGCGGAAAGCCGCAGAGATACGCGACCGTACCGAAAAGCAAAAAGAAAAGATCCTCCGTGAAGCCAACGAGCAGGCCCATGCGCTGCTCCGTGATACCAAGGAATATGCGGACAAGACGATGAAGATGTTCAACAAATTCCAGAAGGATCACGTAGATACAGCGGCGATGGAGCGCGAACGACAGGCGATTCGTGACAGGATGAACAAGGCGGAAGGGAATATGGCGGAAGCCGCTGCAGTGAGAAAACCTGCCAAACAGCTGACGGCCAAAGACCTGAAGCCGGGCGATATGGTCCGCGTAGTCAGCATGAATCTGAAGGGGACCGTTAGTACCAAGCCCGATTCGAAGGGAAATCTTTTTGTACAGATGGGCATCATCAGATCAAAGGTGAACATCTCGGATCTTGAGCTGATCGACGAGCCGGTGATCACATCCAAAACTCTGCAGCAGACCGGCGCAGGAAAAATAAGGATGTCCAAATCGGCGAGCATTTCCACCGAGATCAACGTGCTCGGCAAGACTGTGGACGAAGCAGTTTCCATCCTGGAGAAATACCTGGATGACGCCGCTATAGCACATTTGAAGAGCGTACGCATCGTTCACGGGAAAGGTACCGGGGCGCTGCGCAAAGGAATTCATACTTACCTTAAAAGATGCAAGCATGCCGCTTCTTTCCGCCTCGCAGAATTCGGTGAGGGTGATGCGGGCGTGACAATAGTGGATATTAAATAATAAAAGGGACAGGAGGGCAATCGCTTATGAATGCCAGACAGAGAATACTGATCATCGAGGACGATACCGACCTCTCAGAACTTGTCGCCATGTACCTCGATAAAGAATGTTTTGAAACCAGGATCGAGAATGATGGAGCTGAAGCTGTGAAGGCTTTCAGGGAATTCATGCCCGATCTGATCCTTCTCGATCTGATGCTCCCGGGGGTAAACGGTTATCAGATCTGCAGAGAGATCAGGCATTTTTCGGATGTTCCGATCATCATCCTTACATCCAAAACCGACACTTTCGACAAGGTACTTGGTCTTGAACTCGGAGCGGACGATTACATCGCCAAACCTTTCGACTCCAAAGAGCTTGTGGCAAGGATCCGCGCCGTTCTTCGCAGATACAAAGCGCAGCCAGCCGCTACTCCTTCTTCGTTTGAGAAGTGCGTTTCGTACCGCGATCTGACGATCAACCTGACCAACTACTCGGTGACATATCAGGGGAAGCCTGTCGAGATGCCGCCCAAGGAGCTGGAACTGCTCTACTTTCTGGCCTCCTCTCCCAACCAGGTATTTACGCGCGAGCAGCTGCTTGATCACATCTGGGGATACGAATATATCGGCGATACCCGTACCGTCGATGTACATATTAAAAGGATCCGCGAAAAAATAAAGGACCATCCAATGTGGTCCGTGGCAACTGTGTGGGGTATCGGGTACAAATTTGCCCTGAAAGAAGAGTGATTGAAACAGTTCAAAACAGGCCGAAGCACTCGCTGCTGAGGCCGTAAGAATATGATTCAACAAGCAAAAATCCCATCGCCGTAGGCGATTTGCATGGATTTTTGCTCGTATCTGTTCAGGGACTGAACAGATACGAGTGATTTCAAGCACTATTCGCAGCATTAAGGCTGCGGATAGTGCCTGATCTTCTCTGCTCGTCTTCTGAACAGATACGCGTCATCAATACTCTCCCCTCAGGGCTCCGGTCAGTTTCATATCTTCAAAATCATGCTGTCTCAATGCTTCGTAGAGAATGATCGCCGCCGAATTTCCAAGGTTCAGCGATCTTGTCTCACCCAGCATTGGGATTCGTATGCATGTATCCATGTTTTGGGCGAGTATCTTTTCGGGGATACCCGCGCTTTCTTTTCCGAACATGATAAAGCAATTCTCTTCGTAGGACACGTCCGAATACACTTTTTTTGCCTTTGTCGTGGCATAGTATATCTTTGCCCCGGGGTTCTTATCCAGAAAATCCTCGTAATTCAGATATCTGTACAGTTCCAGTTCGTTCCAGTAATCCATCCCCGAGCGCTTGACTGCCTTCTCGCTCAGATGAAAGCCGATAGGCTCGATCAGGTGCAGCGCGGCTCCGCAGGCCACACATGTTCTGCCGATGTTGCCTGTGTTCGAAGGTATTTCGGGCTCCAGGAGTACTATGTTAAACTTTTTCATGATCTGTCCTCTCCTGCGTAGCCGGGTCTCAGATGTTTTGGCGGTTTATCCAGGTATCTTACGATGCTGCCGCTGTACAGCAGACGATCGTTTCCGGAATTTACCTCCCCTGCACAGGCCGCCCGGATTCCCTGTCTTCGCATTTCGGAAGCAAATGCTTCGCCCGACTGCATGCTGAGCAGCACTGCGCCTTCCGAAGGGATCATGTAAGGATTATCCCCCGTCACTTCGCATATCTCCACCGCGTACTGAAGGATGGGAACGCGCCTCAGGTCGAGTTTCAGGCCTGCGGAAGAGGCCTCTGCCATGATCCAGAGGCCTCCCAGGAATCCCGCGGGACCAAGTCCGTACATGGCATGTACTTTTCTTCCGCCTGTCAGCTTCTGTATATCTGAGGGCAGGATTCTGCCGGAGAGACAGTCCTCCTCTGCGTCCGCCAGAAAACCTGCGGAAAAAACGGCTTTAAGCCGGTCCGCGCAGTTTTCCAAAAGCTGCAGCGTCCCGGCAATCCCGACAGGTCCGAGGATAACGATATCATCCCCGGGAACCATTTTTCCTGTGATCTCTTTTTGCAGAGCCTCAAGCTCTTCGGGGCCCGGCCTCATATCGGTGCCTCCGTCATCAGATCAGAAAGCTGACTACTGTGGGCACAACCATGGCAACCACGATCAGGATGACGATTACTGCAGTAAGCACTTTACGATTCTTGGGGTCAAACATTCTCATAACTATTCTCCATTTCTGCGGTTATGTCATAAACCGCTGCGTTTCCGGACTTAAAGTCTCTTTTATCATAATCAAAAAGCAGATATCTTCCGTCCCTCAGTCTTTCGATGTGTGCGGTCTTTGCGATGCGCTTTTCTCTGCGGTAATGCCATATTGCCTCTTCGTAAGGCTTTTGGTCAAGGGCAAAAGCCGGTCTGCTTTTTAATTTTTCTCTCAGGTACAGGTCCTGCACAAGCGAATCCCGTATTGCATCAGGGTCGGCTTCCGTTCGCTCTTCGAGGAAATCCATGAAGATCTCGTAGCGGCGAATTCTGGCATGTGACAGGGTGCTCAGATGTTTTTCTTCGTAGTACTCTCCCAGACTCTCGTAGAAAGAAAAGGGATCGTTAAAATATCCTTCGGCCAACGCCAGGGTCGTACCGAACTGCCCGGTGTTGTAGTAAACCTCAACCATCTCCTCAACAGACTTAAGCCTGAGGACTTCGTCGAAGCTCAGCCACTCGGTGGACATCACTTCGTAAGGTTCCTTTTCTCCGGTGATCAGGTGATACTCCGGCTGTTTTTCTTCCATATAAGAACCTTTGAGGACCTTGAGGAAGCCCAGCTGGAGCTGGTCGGGGCGCAGCGAGTATACGTCGTTGAAGGACTGTATAAAGCTGCTGTAGTCCTCGTAGGGAAGCCCCGCGATCAGATCCAGATGCTGATGGATGTTCCCGAAGGAATGTACCCTCATAACCGATTTTCGGATCTTTTCAAAATCAGCCGTCCTGCGTATCTCGCGGAGTGTCTGCATGTTGGTCGACTGCACGCCGATCTCCAGCTGCACCAGTCCCGGGCGCATCTTTCCGAGAAGGTCGAGCTCTTCGTCATTCAGAAGGTCGGCGCCGATCTCAAAGTGAAAATTCGTCACGCTGTTGTCATGCTCGAGCAGATAGCGCCATATCGTGAGCGTCCTGTCATGATTGCAGTTGAACGTCCTGTCCACAAACTTCACCTGCGGCACCTGATGATTCAGGAAGAACTGCAGCTCGGGAAGCACCAGGTCGAGTGACCGGAATCGTACCCTCTTGTCGATGGAAGAAAGACAGTAGCTGCAGGCGAAAGGACATCCCCTGCTGCTCTCGTAATAGATGATCCTGTTTTGGAAATCATCGAGGTTCTCATAGATGAAGGGGATTTTGTCGAGCTCTACCGGGACCGGTGCGCCTGTGTTTATCAGTTCTTTCCCCGAACGATACACAAGGCCGGGGATCTCGTCGAGCGGATATCCCTCTGCATAATGGCCGCAGAGCCGCCGAAATGTCTCCTCCCCTTCCCCCGTCATCACTCCGCAAAAAGCCTTTTCGGAGAGTAAAAACTTCTCTGCATCATAAGAAACTTCCGGACCTCCTGCCCAGAAAGCAGTGGCCGGAAGCACCTTTTTAAGATCCCGCACGATATCACGCACAAAGGAGATGTTCCAAATATAGCAGGAAACGCAGACCACATCGGGATGCGTAAGATAAACATCGCGGATGATCTCCTGCATCTGCTGATTGATGGTGTATTCCTTCAGCGTGATATATTGCCGGTACTGATGCGCGTATGCCCTCAGATCATATACAGCCGGATTTGAATGTATATATTTGGCGTTTACCGCCATCAGCATGATATTCATTTCAGCCGACCAGCGGATATTTGTCCGTCAGTTCTTTTACGATGGCACGTACACGGTCCATATTGTCGCGGCTTTCGATGATCAGTGCAATGGCCTCAGCGATGCGGTCCATATCCTCAGTGTTCATGCCACGGGAGGTAACCGCCGGTGTTCCGAGACGAACGCCGCTGGTAACGAACGGTGATCTGGGCTCGTTGGGTACTGTGTTCTTGTTTGCGGTGATGTTGCATTCGTCGAGCAGGTTTTCCAGCTCTTTTCCGGTCATCTCGGTTCCGCGAAGGTCAACCAGCATCAGATGGTTGTCCGTTCCGCCGGATACAAGCTTGACACCGCGTTTCATCAGGCCTTCGCTGAGCGCTTTGGCGTTAGCCACGATGTTCTTGCCATACTCCTGAAACTCAGGCTGCAGGGCCTCTTTGAAGCAGACTGCCTTGGCAGCGATGACATGCATGAGCGGGCCGCCCTGGGTGCCCGGGAACACAGCTTTGTTGAAGTTGAACTTCTTTGCGCTCTCGGCACTCGCCAGGATGAGGCCGCCGCGGGGTCCTCTGAGTGTTTTGTGTGTAGTGGTTGTTACAACATCCGCATAAGGGATGGGGCTCGGATGCTGTCCTGTGGCGACAAGACCGGCGATGTGGGCCATATCGACCATCAGGTATGCTCCTACTTCGTCGGCAATGCGGCGGAAAGCGGCAAAATCGATAGTGCGGGCATATGCGCTGGCACCGGCGACGATCAGTTTGGGCTTG
>CADCPK010000415.1 GCA_902803215.1 uncultured Lachnospiraceae bacterium | reverse complement strand
CTGTCAGTCAAAACTGCTTTCCAAATCCGAAAGAGCCGTCCCGCTTACAATTATCCGCAGCGAAAACTGCTGCCTGATACAGGCTTGTCTTCATCAGCAGGTCAAGGAATTCTTCCTCCTTTGTCACTCCGCGTTCGCCACCTTCGATGGGAAAATCTCGTGCTGTCTTCAGGCCGTCCACGTAGTGGATCAGGAAACTTGTGATGAATGAATCACCTGCCGCCATCGTGTCGGTCGCTTCTACCAGACACGGGGATTGTTCATACAGTTTGCCGTTTGCCAGGACCAGAGCTCCGAGGGACCCCCGGGTTGCCAGGACTACCTGCCTGCAGCCGTAGGACTGTATTTTTTCCATCCACTCGACCACTTCTTCTTTTTCCATCGATGCGCAGGAGATCTCTGCCATGTCAAGATACGGGCAGCATTTTTTCAGATAGCCTTCTGTGATGCGGTCCGAGAAATCCATCGAGACAAACGGTGATGCTTCGCGGATATCGGGGAGTGCTTCTTCGGCATAACTGTACACGCTGGTGTGACAGACGTCATAGCCTGCGATGTATTCTTTGTCGAGCTCGGTGAGAGTGATGGGATTGTCTATGCAGACGCCTCCGCCGTTCGAGCCGATAAATGTTCTGTCGCCATCACGCAGCTCAACTTCAGCGTAACCATTTTCGCCGTGGTATACGCGGCACATGGAAAGATCGATCCCAAGTGCCTGCGCTGTGTGATAGACATGCCTCCCGGCTTCATCATCGCCAAACACGCCAAGATATCCCGCTTCCACTCCGGACAGTACGGAGAGTGCTGCGATATTCATGGCGTTACCGCCGGGATACATGGTGCGGATGTGCATGTATTTGTCAACTACGTTGTCTCCGAGTCCGAGTATTTTCACTGTGGGGTCCTCCAATTAGTTCTATGATGTATTGTTTATGTTATTATATAACGTTATACTACAATATGCAAGTACTTTTTTTAGAAAATTTAATGGTGTCAGGTACCGTGAACATAAATTGTTTACGGTACCTGACACCATTAAGAAAGTATAAACTCCCTCAACCTCTCCACGCTCTGCCTGAGCGATGCCGTTGGGTCCATATAGTATCTGCCGTCGGTGATTTCCAGTGAGAGAAAACCTTGGTAGCCTCCGTCTGAAAACTCCCGAAGATATCTTTCCATATCGAGGTTTCCGTCGCCCCAGGCCAGATGGCCGCCCGGAGTGCCGTCTATGAAGTGGACATGGACCAGCCGGTCTCCGAGAGCGTTCAGATAGTCTGCGGGTGATTCACCGGCGATGGCCATCGGGATCGTGTCGATCATGCCGCCCACGCTGTCGTGGTCAAGCTCTGTGAGCATTTGTTTCAAGGTGGGCAGATTATACACAAGATTGCTCTCGTCGTCGCGAAGCACCTCCAGCGCCAGTGTAAGTCCATGTTCTTTTGCCAGCTCGGCCAGGTCGTAGATTCCTTCACGGGCCCATTTCCACGCTTCGTCGCGGTTGCTGCCGTCGAAATAGCCCCAGCCGGTGGTCACCAGCATCTTTTTGGTCCCCAGCTCTGCGGCGGCGCGGAGATGATTTTCAAAAAACTTAAGACTGCGAAAACGTTCTTCCCGTGTCGCCGCGCCCAGGTTGATGGGATACACGCACTGTTCGGGCGTCAGGCAAACCGGATTAAGTCCTCGCCGCTCTATCTCATGACGAACCGCCTTCACCTGCAGATATGTCATGTCTTCAAGATGAAAGAACGGAGCAGCTCCCCAAAGTTCGATGTTTACCAGGCCATTATCCACTGCATCGTCAAGAAATTTAGAGAGCGGATAGTAACGATACTGAATGTTCATTGCAGCCACACGCGACATACTGATGTTGATCATGGTGTCTCTCCTTACTGTCACGAAACAAATTCCGGCATTATATTGATCGTCAGCTCGTACCTGTCCGGGCAGATCAGGCTCTTGCAGGTGTGTATCACCTCGCCGTCCGGGCTGACGCAGATATCTTTCATGAGCAGCAGCGCGGAACCCTTTTTCACTCCGAGAGTTTCTGCCTCTGCTGCTGTGGCGTAGCACACAGTGACACGCCGTTTTCCGCCGTATGCCTGTATGCCATGTTCACTGAGAGTCTCATAGAGAGAACGCTCCAGGTTCTCCCCAAGAAGGAAGGCATACTTTTGGGAAAAATGGTTTTCCTCGAGAATAACCGGCAGATCGTCGATCAGGCGCAGTCTCCTGATTACGATCACCTTCTCGTTCTCTCCCAGCCCAAGGTTTTTCTCGTCAGAGCCGACCGGGCCTACCAGTGCCGCTGAGAGAAGTTTGGTCCCCGGTTTTTGCCCGTTTGCTTCGCAGTTCTGCGAAAAGCCCATAAAGACGCCCATGTTTCGGGTCAGCTTTTTGCCGGCCACGAACGTACCGATTCCCTGCTTTTTGATCAGGATTCCCTCCTCGACCAATATTTCTATCGCTTTTCGGACAGTGATCCTGCTGATGTCATAGGTCTTGCTGAGCTCCGCCTCGGTCATGATGCGGTCTCCTTCAGACAATTT
>CADCPK010000414.1 GCA_902803215.1 uncultured Lachnospiraceae bacterium | reverse complement strand
GGGGCGATGGTGATGCACGACGCCGAGACCAAGAAGAAAATCGACGGGCTGAAGAACTTCGGTTTCGCCGGAGAAACGGAGGTGGTTTCCCCCGGCATCAACAGCAAGGTAGATGAGGTTCGCTCGGCCTATGGTCTGCTGAATCTCCGTCAGGTAGACTATGCAATCGAGAAGCGCCGCCACGTAGCAGGGCTTTATCGCGAGGCGCTGAAAGATGTTCCCGGCATAAGGTATTTCGACGATATGCCAGGAGTCCGTCACAACTACAGTTATTTCCCCGTTTTCATCGATGCTAGGGAATTCGGCAGGACAAGGGATGAACTCTATTTTGAGATGAAGGAAAAGGAAGTGCTTGGGAGAAGATATTTCTACCCCCTTATCAGTTCGTTCAGTGTTTACAGGGACCTTCCAAGTGCCGCCCCGGAAAATCTTCCCGTAGCCACGAAAATCGCCGACGAGGTGATATGTCTTCCCATGCATCACGAACTGAGTGACGCTGACGTTGAAAGAGTTTTGGATATAATAATAAAATAAACAGATAGTTATGGCTTTTTACACAATGAAGGATACCCGTGCGTTCCTTGAGAGCATAGGCATGCCCGGAGGAGATCTTTACGACCTTCCCACATCTGAAAAAAGATTCGAAGACGGCGGTCAATACCGTTTCGAGGTCCCCGGCATCCAGGGTCCCGGCCCGATGAAGGCCCTTCTCGAGGCCCTGGACGAATATGGCATCCAGATACACCGGGTCACCCAGACCAAGGGCATCATGTTCCTCACGGACGATGAGATAAAGACCATGGTTGAATATGCCCGGAAATGGAAGGTCCAGCTTGTTCTGGCCTGCGGCCCCAGGGCGACTACGGACACCTCCGCCTCCGTCAAGACCGAAGAGGGGCAGAGGATGGGCTACCGCCTTCGCGGACAGGAGCAGGTCGCCCGCGGCATCGAAGAAATCCGCAGGGCCGCCGCATTCGGAGTGCGCGGTTTCCTCATCTATGACGAAGGACTTCTCTGGGCTTTGAATGAAGCCAGAAAGAGCGGTTACATCCCTGCCGACTGCGAATTCAAGGTGAGCGCCCACAGCGGACACGGCAACCCCTGCTCCGCACATGTACTTGAAACCCTCGGCGCCGACAGCATCAATCCCGTGAGGGACATCCAGCTCCAGATGCTCGCTTCCATGAGGGCCGCCATCGACGTTCCCATCGACCTTCACACCGAGAATCCCAAGTCCTCCGGCGGCTTCATCCGCCACTACGAGGTCCCCGACTTCATCCGCGTGGCAGCCCCCGTCTATCTCAAAACAGGAGGCAGCGTGGCCGCCAACCACAGCTACGACACCACCGAGAAGGAGGCTCGCCAGAGGGCCAAGCAGATTGTCCTCGTCAAGAGGATGATTGACACCTATTATCCCGAAGCTGTAGTATCGCCGAAATAATGACTGACAAACCGGTAGCCATAGTCCTCGGAGGGACGCTTCCGCATGTTCTGCTGGTGGAAAAACTCCATGAGCGGGGTTACTATGTCATTCTGATTGACTACCTGAAGAATCCTCCGGCCAAGTTTTTTGCTGACGAACACGTTCAAGCAAGCACATTGGACAAGGATCAGGTCCTCGCCATTGCCAGGGAGAGAAAAGCGGAACTTGTAATCAGTACATGCATCGACCAGGCCAACAGTGTATGCTGTTATGTATCCGAAAAGTTGGGGCTTCCTCATCCTTACAGTTACGAGACATCGTTGTATGTGACCAACAAGGGTATGATGAAGACAAGAATGCGTGAAGCTGACGTGCCTTCATCATCCTTCGTCCTCACCAGAGACGTTGCTGATGTAGATTGGGAAAAGGTCACATTCCCTTGTGTCATAAAGCCTGTTGATTGCAACAGTTCCAAGGGAGTACACCGTGCCGACACGAAAGAAGAGGCTGTCCCTTTTATTGAAGAAGCGCTTGGTTTGAGCCAGACGAATGAGGCGATAATAGAGGATTTTTGCAACGGTGACGAGATTCAGGTTGATTGTATTGCCTTTGAAGATAGAGCCGACGTTGTAATGACAAGAAGCAAGGTGAAGGTCCCGGGAGGCAATGGAACAGTGTTGAATTCTTTCGGTTCCGTGGTTCCGGCACAGGTGCCTGATACTGTGATTCCGAGGCTGGAGCAGATAGCTGCGAACATTGCGAAGGGTTTCGGTCTTAAGAATACTCCCTTTTTCTATCAGGCTATCGTATCTGGAGAAAAAGTCAACGTGCTGGAATTCGCGCCTAGGGTAGGAGGGGGCCTGAGTTATTATATGCTCAAGAATTTTGTCGGGTTTGATGCGGTTGAGGCAGCTGTGTGCTCGTTCCTTGGCCAGGAAATATCCGAAGAATTTCATAAGCCTTCGAGTTATTACCGCACTTGTCTTCTTTATTCCCATCCTTGTAAGTTCGACCATATTGAGGGCCTTAAGGAATTGAAGGAAGAGGGAGTCATCAAAGAGTTCTTTCTGACGAGAGTGAAAGGCGCCGTACTCGACGGGGAAATGCGAAGCGGAAACAGGGTCGGTTCTTTCGTGGTTGAAGGATTATCATTGCAGGAATTGAATGAAAAGATAAAGATTTCTATGAGAAGGTTGAAGGTGTTGGATATGGAGGGAAACGATAGAACTCTTGTGCCGCATTCTTTTTTTGATTGACAGTTAAAATGAGACATCATCAGTATAATCCGGCTTACAGATTCGTGAAAGAGCCGCAGGATTTCAACAAATACACGGACAGGAGCCTGTTGCAGTATTGCCTCGGGGCAACGATGTATATGCCAGGCACGAAAGACTTCGCCCAGGCAGTGATAGACAGGAAGTATCCGGGACTCACATCCATGGTGATGTGCTTCGAAGATGCCTGCCCTGCCGAGGACGTACCCGCCGCGGAGATGAACAGCATCCATGTGCTGGATACATTGAAAGAGGCCGAGGACAGCGGAAGGCTGAAGTACGAGGATATTCCACTCCTTTTCTTCAGGGTCCGCACCCCCGGGCAGTTCGCCCACTTCTCCTCCATGCTCCGTCCTGAACACATCCGGTATATTACCGGATTCAACTTCCCCAAGTTCAACGGGGTGAACGGAGAAGCGTATATGGACCATCTCGTGGAATTGAACGGGAAGTTCGGGGAAATCATATACGGAATGCCCATAATCGAGGATGCCAGGGTCGCTTTCAAGGAAACCCGCTTCGACGAACTCCGCACCATCAAGGACATCTGCGACAAGCGCCGTGAACTGATTCTCAATATCCGTGTCGGAGGAACTGATTTTTCCAGCTGTTTCGGCGTCCGCCGGGGCATCAACTACACTATCTATGATATCCTGACGGTGAGCGACTGCCTGCTGGACATCCTCAATGTATTCACCCGCAACAACGACTACACCGTGAGCGGCCCGGTATGGGAATACTTCAAGGTCAACAAGTCCATGAAGGGTTTGGCGGAGCTTCCCAAGGTGGACCTCCAACAGACGCTTATGAAACGCAAGGCAATCGTGAACGATGCCGTGGACGGACTTATGCGCGAACTTGTCCTAGACCAGGCCAACGGCTTCATGGGCAAGACCTGCATCCATCCTTCGCATCTGAATTTCATAAATGGAATGTTGGCTGTGACGAAGGACGAATACGACGATGCCTTTCAGATCATGCATACTTCCGGAGGGGTTGTCAAGGGAACGAAGGGCATGAACGAGATTGGCCCGCATAAGAACTGGGCTGAGAAGATCATGATGAGGGCGGCGGCCTACGGCGTCATAGAGAATGACGCAAGTTATATAGAACTGTTCGGAGTATAAATATGCCTAAAATACTTCATACAGCCCGATATACGGGAATTCCGTGGGAAATCCTTAAGAGTGTCGTGCCGGAGGGTTTTTACGTCGAGACGCTTGCAGAGCCCACCCGCGAATGTCTTCTTCGCCAGTGCGCCGATGCCGAGTACCTGCTTGTCAGCGGCCGCCTTCCTATCGACGGGGAGGTCCTTGCCGCAGCCGGAAGGCTCAAGATGATTCAAAGGACGGGAGTTGGAACGGAAATGCTTGACCTTGAGGCCATAGGAAAAAGGGGGATACCGGTTTATGTCAACCGGGGCGTCAATGCCAGGAGTGTTGCGGAACACACTTTGACCCTGATTCTTGCTTGCCTTAAGAGGCTTCCGCAAATAAATGCCCAGACTCATGCCGGGGTATGGAAGAAGCAGCAGCAGGGCGTCACCACCCATGAATTGTACGGGAAGACGGTTGCTCTCGTGGGTATGGGAAATATCGGTCGGAGCGTTGCTGCGCTTTTGCAGGCCTTCGGGGCCAAGGTCATCTACACCGATGTCTTCCGTCAGGACGAAAAGGTAGAAAAGCAGTTGGGCCTCAATTACTTTGAGAACTTTGAAGCTCTTCTTCCCCAGGCGGATGTCCTCAGTTTTCACTGTCCCCTTACTCCGGAAAACCGCGATATGCTGAATCAGCGGACAATCTCTTTTATGAAGAATGGGGCTATCGTCGTGAATACGGCCAGGGGAAAGCTTGTCGAAGAAAGGGCCCTTTATGACGCGCTGACGGGCGGAAAACTGTCTTCCGCTGCCCTGGACGTCCACTATGAAGAGCCAATACGGGAAGGCTCACCTCTTCTAAGTCTTGACAATGTGATTCTTACCCCTCATATCGCAGGTCTTTCCCAAGAGGCTTTCCGCTGCATGATGGCTGAAGCCGTCGGGAATATGGTTCATTTCGAGAAGGGGGAAACCGGTGTTATTGTAGACAAATTGTTGAAGTGATGGATTTTAGACGATTAAGACAAGTCTGTCGATACGGATGGAAGGATGCCGCCGCAATCAATGCGGAAGAGGGTGTCAAAAGAGGCCGTACCGGAATCTTCCTGGATATGCTGGGTTGTTATTTTAAGTACAATGTATGGACAAATCAGTATAAAAAGGAGAGAATATATGCCCTGGAGGGTTGTTGAATCATGATCTATTTTTTCTTCTGATAGATTATATGCCGATGGCATAGAATTGACTATGAAAGAGTATAACTATTGTTTGGATTTTATAAAAGGAATTGCGTGTGTATTCGTTGTTTTTATGCACGTTGAGTTCCCTGGTCATTTTGGTATTGCGGTTCAGGCAATCAGTCGTTTTTGCGTACCATTCTTTTTTATGGTATCGGGCTATTTCTGTTTTAAACCTAATGCCAACAAGGAAGATACAGGTAAGAGTATTCGTAAGAAGCTGTCTCATGTTGGGAGAATAACGTTTTTCGCATGTGTCTTTTATATTGCATTTGTTCTTGTCCAACAAATATTGTTGCATAATCAAAACTTTACGTTATCTCTGCTTGATTTGGTAAAGTGGGCTGTATTTAACGATCCAGAGATAGTAGCTGGCCAGTATTGGTTCTTGTTTGCTTTGTTATATGCATATGCCATTTATGGAATCCTGGAGTTATTAAACCTTAGGCGGTTGGAGTATCCTCTTGCTATCGTGATGTTCTTCATTTATGTGATACTCGCACAGGGAATGCATTTGGCTGGCGTTTATGTGCCAAATTTTGTTTATCGAAATTGGCTTGTTGAAGCGTTTCCCTTTTTTATGTTGGGGCATTGGATTCGTGAGAATCAAGACAGAATAACGTTTTCAAATAATACACTTTTACTTATAGGTGGTGTGTTCACTCTGTTATGTCTTGCGGAGAGATTATTCCTAGGACGTGATTTTGGAGTTAACATTTGTACAATTCCCCAGGTATTTGCCTTGTTTGTATATGGTGTGAAAAATCCTGCAAGTCATAAGGGAGTAATCCAACGGTTAGGCAGAGACTGCTCGATGTTAGTATATATATATTGCATCCCGTAATATGGCATACACTGGATATTGTTATTGATGATTTTGGAATGTCAGGTTCCGTTCCACTTCAGTATATGAGGCCGTTGATTGTTCTTGGATTCACGATACTGTCAGCCATTATTGTTAATAAAATAGTAGATACCTATAGTAATAAGAAACAAGGGTAACGGGTATATGAGAATTGAAGAGATCATTAAGAATATCATTCCTTTTGAATACAGGGCTAAGAGAGCCTACAAAAGATTTGATGAAAATATAGTTATATACAAAGGAGTTACATATAGACAATATCTGGAAGAAGCTCTCATGTCATCAAGGAGTGACATTTACGGTGAGGATCTTGAAAGATTGCGATACGATATTTTCCGTGTCTGGCATAAAGAAAAAATGCGTCCGGATGAGTACCTTCTTTACAATTTTGATAAGAAAAGCGAGCGAGAGAGAGCAGAGTATCTGTCACGTCATTCCAAAGATCACATCCTTATCAATTATTATGGTGAAACATGGAAAACGGTCTTGGAATTATTGAAGAATAAATATAGTTTTTCCGCTTTATTGAAACCTTATTTCAAGAGGGATATTATTCTTCTTCAAGATGATGGCGATAGTGATGTTTTCAAGGACTTTTGTGAAAAACATGATTCTTTCATATGTAAACCATTGAAGGGAAATTGTGGTGCCGGCGTTCACATAATCAGAATCGCTGAAAGTAGTGTCAAAATCTGTGATATATTTCAGAGTTTAATAAGTCAGGGATCTTGGATAATCGAAGAGCTTATTTTACAAAATAAGGCAATAGCGGCATTTAACGAATCGTCGATTAATACGGTAAGGTTCCCGTCCTTTCGGCATGGCGGTAGAATTGAGGTGGCATATCCTTGTATGAGATTTGGCAGACAGGGCAGTATCGTTGATAATGCAGGGCAAGGTGGTGTATTTGTGTCAATAGATGTGAATACCGGCGAGATTATTACAGATGGATATGATGAGCGTGGCAATAGTTATTCCGTTCACCCTGACTCGAGGTTGCCGTTTAAAGGATTTATGATTCCGCAGTGGGGCGAATTGTTGGAAGAAATCCGGAAAGCACACTTGTCTCTTCCTGAGGAACAGGTATATGTGGCATTTGATTTTGCATTATCAGAGAAAGGCTGGATGATTGTGGAGGGCAATTGGGGTGATTTTATTTTGCAGCAGGCTTCTCTGAATAGAGGAATGAGGAGTGAGTTTATGTCACTTTTGGAAGGTTAATAGTTATTCAAGATTATTCTTGAAAATGAATATTACAGATAGGTTCATAGAAGGGCTTGTTGAAAAGTCGCGGACAATTCCGGAGACTGTCATGCAGAAAGTCCGCCATTGTCTGTTAGACTATTTGGGTGTGACGGCTGGAGGTGTTCGATTCATTGAAGAGAGACATCCGGAGCTGTTGGACGCCTCCATGGACGGCGTTTTTTCACGGGCATTTGCGGCCCATGTGCTTGAACTGGACGATGGACATCGCCAAGGAATGATTCATCTTGGTGCCTCTGTCATTACTGCGGTACTGTCAGTAGCAGAGAAAGCGGAGCTGCCTTCCCGAAACGTAATTCTGGGAATCGCATCAGGGTATGAAGCGGCTGTCCGATGTGCCAGAGCCATTCAGCCGGGACACAAAATACGCGGTTATCATGTGTCAGGGACATGCGGCACAATTGGTTCTGCCATTGGAGTGGCATTTGCGCGGGGATATAATAAGGAGCAATTGAAGTCCACTCTTTCATGTGCGGTTTCGAGTGCTGCAGGAGTGCTTGAGATACAGGAACAAGCTTCAGAGCTGAAACCATATAACCTTGGGCGTGCTGCTTTTGCCGGCTTGTTGGCCGCAAATATAGGCGTATTGGCTATGCCGGGACCTGAAGATATCCTCGGAGGGGAGAGAGGCTTTTTGGCAGCTATGACTGACACGCCAAATCCGGAATTCCTGACAGATTTTTCCGGAGAAGGTTTCTGTATAGAAGGGATTTATCAAAAGGTTCATGCTGCATGCAGGCACAGTCATCCTGCAATAGATGCCACATTGCATATTCGGAATGAAGTTAATCTCCGGCCGGAGCAGGTTGAGAGGATAGAAGTTCGAACCTATAAACTTGCAGTCGGCAGTCATGACCATACTGAAATAAGAGGCATCAGCTCTGCCAAACTCAGTACTCCGTTTGCAGTATCCCTTGCAATAGTAAGGGGCTGTGCCGGGTATGCGGACTACAACGAAAAGAATCTGAATGATTGCAGGATAATAAATCTTGTCAGCAAGGTAAAAGTTACTGAAGATAAAAACTTTACAGAACAATCTCCAGCAGTTCGAGGGGCTCGGGTCATCATTTTCCTTAAAAGCGGAGATGTTTTGGAGTATTCCTGCTTGTACCCCAAGGGCGAGCCGGAAAATCCTCTTTCGCAGCAGGAACTCGAGGACAAGTTCCGCGGACTTGCAATGTATGGAGGTCTTGCTCCGGCGGAGTGCGATGAGGTGATAGAAGAGCTTCGGAAGGATAATTTCGACCTTGGGAAAATCATGAAAACCGTTTGTAAATGAAATATTTGAAGACTCCTTTCAGTGAAGAGGACATTGCCGGCCTCCGTGTCGGGGACGTAGTCTCGATATCCGGAGACATTTTCTGCGGAAGGGATGCCGTGCTGCCCCGAATCTGCAGGGAGATAGAGGAGAATGTCTGGGACGGGAGAGGCATCGACCTTCGCGGCGGAGTCATTTTCCACACGGCCGTGAGTCCTGCCGGAGTCGGCCCCACTTCCAGCAACAAACTTGAAATAGAGGGCAGTTTCGAGACCCTTTCCAGGGCCGGAGTCAAGATGCACCTTGGCAAGGGGGCCATCAAGCCGCAGACCGTGGAGGCCCTGAAAGAAAACAATGCGGTTTTCGCCATCATTCCGCCGGTGACCGCCTTGCTCGAGAGCCAGACGCTTCAGAGGGAGTGCGTTGCCTGGCCTGAACTTGGAATGGAGGCCCTCTATCGGATAAAAGTCGAGAATTATCAGGCAATCATCGCCGCGGCAAAAGGAGAGAGTATCTATGGGTAGGATTCAAGATTTGGTGGCGGACTGCCTTGTGAGGGCTGGTTCCACTTTCAGGGAAGACCAGAAAGAAGCTTACCGCAGGGCAATTGCGGACGAAACTGTCGGCAGCGCCTGCTGGGTGCTCAGGCAGGTGCTGGACAATGCCATGGTGGCTGAAAAGAGAAGAAGTCCGCTTTGTGACGACACGGGTATTCCCCATCTCTTCCTGGAAGCCGGGCCGTCCCGTAGCGTGACCGGAGAGCTCCTGAGGCAGATTCAGGAAGGTGTCGCCATTGGACTTCGCACTCTCCCCGGACGCCCCATGGCGATCAAAGGGGATGATTACGCCCGGATTGACCAGAGCGGAGGTTTGGACGAGGACAGCGGAGCCCTGGCTCCTTCGCCGATACTGATAAAGCCGGTGGAGGAAGATGTTCTCCGGCTCACCGTGCTGATGCTCGGCGGCGGCCCTGCCATCAGGGGAGTCACCCAGCGGGTGTTCCATAAACACAGCGTGGATGTCGTGATTGATGAAATCGTGGCCAGGGCCATACCCGCGGTTAGCCAGCTCGGCTGCTCTCCGTGCACCCTGGTTATCGGCATAGGCCGCAGCCAGTTCGAGGCTACGAGTCTCATGATGGAAGCTATGGCCAAAGGGGACTTCGGCATCCAGAGTGACTTTGAAAGTCGTATCACTCGGAAAGTTAACGAAAGCAAGACCGGTCCCCTCGGTCTTGGCGGCAATCATAGCGTGTTGGCCACATTCGCCAAAATCGGCCCCCAGCGGGCGAGCGGAGTGCGTATCGTCGCCCTCCGCCCTTGCTGCTGCTTCGAGCCCAGAAGGGCGAGCGTGGATTTGTAATAATTGATACTGTGCATGTATAGAAGGTATTTCGTCTGGGTTTTTTCAGCATTGTTATGGCTGGGCCTGGCTTCGTGTGAAAAACTAACTCCCGAGACGGCGGGAGTGTCCGATCAGATAGCCCTCAGGAGCAGCAGCAATCCTGAGGATATAGGCAGGCTCAATGCCGTGAAGAAGTGTTACCAGATGACGGATTTCAAGTTTACGCCGCTGAAGAACTTTGACTACAATGAGGGGACATACTATGCTGGAAAGCAGTACAAAGGTATGATGTATTCCTCGGCAACGGAAACAGGAACGTATGTAGGGAAGAATGTAAGTCTTTATACAGTATATACTGCAATCAACAATCCTAGGAGTTTACTATATAGCGAGCGACTGAATGAGCCTCCATATAAAGGTTCAAATTGTTGTTCCTATTATGGAATTACTTGCAGTTCGTTGGTGTCGTATTGTCTGGGATTGTCTCCATCTAAGTCGACCGCAGATATTCCTACTGCAAGTGGAATATATGAAGTTAATACTAATAATACCGATGATATTCTCATAGCTGATATATTATGGTCGAGCGGCCATGTTATGATGTTGACGGATGTAATCAGGGATAAAAACGGAGATGTGATGATGGTGGAAGTATCCGAGGCAGCACAGGAAGGATGTATTCGCTACTACTGGACGAGAAAACAGTTTAATAGTGAGAGAGGGCATAGATTTACAAAAGTTTATAGATACGAGGAACTTAAAGATAATACGGACTATCACCCTGAACCGGGAATTGTGCCGGTTATGGGTGAAACAGGAACACCACTTACTCTCAATCCTCATTTGTGTGTGAATAAAGGAGACCGTTCCAACTATCTTGTTGGTGAAGAAGTGGTGATAAACCTGTTTCAACGTGCGGAAAAAGTTGAGATATACCTGAATGACGAAATCTACAAAATTATAGATGTATCAAATGGAGGCGAGAATGAGGATATTCATTTGGCTGATTTGCAATGTGGTAAATACAAGGCGGATATATTGATGTTCAATGGTAGTAGGAGCGATAGTACAGAATGGATAGTCGTAGATTATAATATGACATTGAATAGGCAGACAGGGGAAATGTTTCTTTATAGTCAGTTTGCAGAACCTTATTTATTACGTTTTTGTGATTGGAGAGGGAAAAGAGGACCATATCCGTATTCGCATCTTTTTACACAAGATGAGATATATAATCATAGAGTGGTTATTCCTAAGGAATTAAAACCAAGTGATCGCAATTATTTCACGTTATCGTTTTTGAGCGAATTTGGAATAATTCAAACGCGCCCAATGGGATGGTGATTTTAAAGAAGTAGTAGTGGCAGAAGTATCTTTGAGAGAAAAGACGGTTAAGGGAATTGGATGGAGTGCTGCAGATGCATTCCTTGGCCAGGGTGTGACGTTCATTGTCGGTTTAATTTTGGCAAGGTTGCTATCTCCCTCAGAATATGGCTTAATAGGTATTTGTACCATTTTTGTTTCGATACTGAGCGGAATTGTAGACAGCGGTTTTTCTAATGCCTTGATAAGGAAAAATAATGTAACAAATGCAGACTATAATACTATGTTTATTACTAATATGGTAATAAGTGTAGTTCTCTTTGCGGTTCTTTATTTTTGTTCACCGTTAATAGCTCATTTTTTTAAAAGAGAAGAACTCGTAAATCTCGTTCGTGCGATGGGCTTGATTCTTATTTTTCAGGCACTTAGTATAACGCAGGTTACGATTCTTACCAAACGTATTGATTTTAAAACCAAGACGAAAGCCTCTCTTATCTCTGCTGTTGGAAGTGGTTTTATAGGTATTGGGATGGCTTTGGGCGGATTCGGTGTGTGGTCCTTAGTCGGACAGCAATTATCCAAACAACTATTTAATACGATATGTTTATGGTTTTTCAACAAGTGGTGGCCAAGGTTTGTTTTTAGTGCTGGGAGTTTTAGGTATTTGTGGGGATTTGGATGGAAGCTGATGCTTTCGGGATTACTAAATAATACTTGGAGTCACTTATATCAGATAGTAGTAGGCAAATGTTATAGTCCGGAAACTCTTGGACAGTATTCAAAGGCCAAAGAGCTGGCAGGGATTTTTTCATCTAATTTTACTGCGATAGTTCAACGGGTCAGTTATCCTGCTCTTGCAGAGGTGCAGGACGATAAAACAAGGATGGTGGCAGGATATCGGAGAATTATCAAGACAACAATGTTTGTGACGGTTACAACCCTTATCAGTATCGGAGCCGTATCGGAGCCGTTAATTTATTGCCTTATCGGTCCAAAATGGCATCAAGCTGCATCTTTTCTACCGTTTATTTGTTTATCTCTTTCTCTCCACCCCCTTCATGCCATTAACTTGAATATGTTACAGGTTCAAGGACGCAGTGACATTTATTTAGGTCTGGAAATTATTAAAAAAATCTTTTCTATTGGACCTTTATGTCTTGGTATTTTTGTTGGAATCTATTGGATGTTGGTAGGAAGCATTATAACAGGAATAATAGCTTTTTTCCTCAATAGCTATTATACGGGTCGCGAATTGAATTACTCTTCGTGGATGCAGCTAAAAGACGTGCTCCCATCGTACGGAGTTGGCTTTACTATTGCTGCAGCTGTTTTCTTTCTTAAGTATATTCCGATTTCTTATTTTGTAATATTGCCAGTTCAAATAGTGGTTGGAGTCTGTGTGATGGTTGTATTATGCGAAAGGAGAAAGATGTCAGAGTATGTCGAAATAAAAGAGATAGTAGTCTCATTTGCTTTGCGTTTATTTAAAAAGAGATGTCTATAGTATTGAAAAAAAAGGATGCATTGATTATCAACCACCAGAACTTTTCGAATATTGGAGGAATAGAAAGGTGGTTATATTATTTGACGATATATTGTTTAAATAATGGCATTAGAGTAATTTGGCTGTGCGATGATAAACCGTTATGTCATCCTGTTTTTAGAGAGTTGTTCTTGGGACAGAAAATAGAGCGGGTTTATGTGAAGCGACAGAAGCTTTATTGGTTTGTCAGCCAAAAGTTGGATTTGAAACTTGATGAGAGGTACGTATTGTTTTGCGCAAATCCGGTCAGTATGTGTGTGTCGCAAGAGATACTATTGAAATATTCTGAATTTGATATATTTCCTGTCTATACTGTTCCAGATACAACAGGAAATATGTATTTCTTGGAAAGGAATTTCAGACGGAAATGGATTAGGGACAAAGTGTGGGTCATGATGAGAAAAATGATTTTTCGATGGGATTCTTTAAATGCAGTTCGTTTTTTCACGTTGAATCAGGTAAAAGCTCTGGAGGAAAACTACAACTTATTGATTACATTTCCTGAGGACAAGCGCCTTAGAAGCAATAGAGAGCGTGGTACATGGAATGATGAGAGTATACGAAGTAAGTCTTTGAACAGAAGTCCATTCAAAATAGCTACTGTAGGACGTTTTGATTTCCCACATAAAGGTTATATGTTAGGTCTTGTCCGGGCTTTTGGGAAATTGATACAAGATTATCCCCAACTTGAATTGCATATTGCTGGTTATGGACCCCATGAGAATATCCTAAAAAATGAAATAGCATCAATTCCAGAGAATGCCAGAAATTCAATAATACTTCATGGCCCGATACATCCAGATCATCTGGAGGATTATTTAAGGACTGCACATTTAAATGTTAGTGTTGCGGGAGGGGCGACAGCAGGAGCGAAAGTGGGTACATTGACGTTAGTAGCCCGAAATTATTGCGCAGGGGAATGTGAGGTATATGGTTTCTATCATGATTGCCGCGAAAAAACCACATCATTAGAAAAAGGGCTTCCTATTATACCGTATATTAGGCAGGTGTTGGAAATGAAGCCAGAGGAGTACATAGAGATGTGTAAAAAAGATTTTGAAACAGTATTAGAAAGGTCAAAAGTCTTTTATGATCCACATTATATTTTTTCTTCTACCAGATTGAAGAGATTCTATCCATCTAAAAAGGAAGTATTGAAAATGAAATTCCTGAAGAGAATCATAGTTTTGAATCGTTACTTGAGAATTCTATAATACTCTAGTTAACTATGTCAATAAGTGAGACACGTATACTTTATATCTTCATATATGTTGTAACGACTTTTTTTTGTGCTTGTTCACAAAAAACACATGCCGGAAAGATTATATTTAAACCGGAATGGTTGTTGGCATCTTTTGTCGTCCATTGGTTTTTTATGGCTTTTACGGATATTGGAACTGACTACGAACATTATATACGTAATGTTCGATATTCGGAAGAAAAACTCGCTGGAATCATAGAGTTCGGTTTCAATGGTATCTGTTACATTCTATATAAGATTACAAGGTCTCCACATATAACACTATTCCTGGTAAAAACCATTGAATTGGGCATTCTTTACTATGGATTTTATCGTTTGAGGACAAAAGAGTATTTATGGCTTGCTGCTTTTGCATATAATGCGATAGTTTATTTGCAGGGTATAAACCTATTATCTATGCATTTCTGCATTGTCCTTCTTTTCTTAAGTTTTGTTTATTTACTGGAGAAAGAGAAAAAGAAGGCTGTTTTATCGCTGATTGCAGCATGTACCGTACACAGCTCCGCATTTCTTCTTATCCCAATATATATCTTGTTCTTTATTACAGGTGCCACTGAAAGGAGATTAAGTGGTTTTATGGTATTAGTGTTAATTCTAGGTGTATTTGGAGTTGTATCAGTGTATGATCTGGTATATAAATATGCCGTAAGCCAGTTGGCTATTTTTGAACAATATGCTCACTATGAAATTATAAATGAGACCAAGGGATCGGGGCTTATGCAATTTTTTTATTTTTCGCCTATTTTCTTTTTGACCTTTTATCAATATTTCTATATGAAAGAACCGAATTACAAGAAGAATCTTGCAGTTGTGTTCTCGCTGTTTGCATTTGCATTTGCAATGCTTGGATATAAGATGGAGGTCTTTGCCAGAATTAATATGAACTTTTTGGGAATATATTCGGCAATGGTCCCTGGAATTCTTTTTTCGTGCAAAAACACAAAACAAACCAAGAAGAATTATCAGCTTTTTATGTGTTTTTGGATACTGGTTCTTTTAGTCCGTGCATTTTTTGTACTTCGTAGCAATCTAGATGTCAGCTCCCAGACTGGTGTGGAGCATTATAGGTTCTTTTTCCCATTCTAAATTCTGTATGATTAATATACTCTTTGTGTCAACATACCTTGCGAGAAATGGAACGGAAGCATTTATTATGAATGTTTTTCGCAATCTTGATAAGAGCAGGTTTCACGTTGATTTCTTATGTTTTTCCCGAAAAGGAATAGCGTATGACAAGGAAATCACAGAGTCTGGGTCGTCACTTACAGTTCTCCCTCCAAGAAGATCAGGATTCCGATATTTGTTTGCTCTTGATGCTTTTTTCAAAAGAAATGCAGGTAAGTATGAAGTAATTCATTGGTGTGCGTGTAGTTGCACTTCTGTTGCTCCTTTGTATTTTGCATATAAATACAAGATTCCAGTGCGTATAATTCATTCTCACAATTCAAGTGTTACTGGATTTCATAATAAAGTATTGCATAGGTGTTTGAAATCTGTTGCTAATTTGATGGCAACAACAAGAATCGCCTGTTCACAAAAAGCTTCAGATTGGTTTTTCGGAAGACGGCATAGCCTTGTTCTTACTAATGGTGTTCAGTTAAGTTCCTTTAGATATGATTATGTTGTGCGACAGAAAGTTCGGAAAGACTTAGGCATTTCCCCGAGCACAAAAGTGTTGGGTCATGTCGGGAGATTTGAGCCAGTTAAGAATCACGCAAAGTTGGTGGATATTTTTTCTGCATTCAATAAATCAGAACCGGATTCCATACTAGTACTGGTTGGCTCTGGTGTCCTTGAGCAAACTATTAGGATAAGAGTTGAAGAAAAAGGGCTGAAAGATAAAGTGCTTTTTCTTGGCGTTAGAAATGATGTCCCAAAATTGATGCAGGCTATGGACTGCTTTGTGATGCCGTCCTTATTTGAAGGCCTACCTTTTGTATTGGTTGAAGCCCAAGCCTCCGGTCTTCCATGTGTTGTTTCTAGCACTATAGATGAAAACGTTAAAATAACAGATAAGTTGGTGTTTGCTCGTTTGGAAGGAACTGCTGAAGAGTGGTCGGAGCAAATAGAATCCGTTATTAAAACCCAACGTTGTGATACTAGTAATCAGGTGCGGTCCGCTGGTTTTTCAATAGAACAGACAGTAGAAGTGCTCTCATCAGTTTATGAGAGTAAGAGTATCAAATACGAATATTAGTTTTTACGTTTCGGAAAAGAACAAAATTAATATGAAAGTTCTACATATTATGCCGATGCTTGGAGTAGGTGGGGCTTCAAGAGTGATTTCAGACGTTTTGCCGAGGATAGACAGAGCCGGTATTGAGGTTGCATTGTTAATTAACAGGTGCAAGGATAGGACGTTTCTCACAAAACTTGTTCGTGCTGATATCAACGTTTACAATTTAAACATTGGTGTTTATAATCCGTTATGTGTATTTAGAATTCTCCGACATATTAAAGAGTATGACATTATACATGTTCATTTGTTCCCATCACTGTATTGGGTAGCCCTTGCAAATCTGTTCATTCATAAACCGATGGTGTATACCGAACATAGCACACGAAACAGAAGAAGAGGGAAAAGACTTCTGCGTATTTTAGAAAAATGGGTTTATAACAGATATGAAAAAATAGTATCCATAAGCAAAGGAACGGATATTAATTTGCGAGATTGGTTAAATATAAGTGAAAAAGATAAAAAGTTTATCGTTATCAATAATGGAGTCGATTTACAGTGGTTCAATCAATGCGTTCATCGAAAGGAATACCCATATACACTTATAATGATTGCTCGGTTTGTTCCTGCCAAAGATCAGGCAACGATAATTAAAGCAATGCCTTTCCTGAAAAATGATGTCCATTTAGTTCTGGTAGGAGATGGGGATAGAATAGAGGAATGTAAATCGTTAGTTACAAGACTTGGAGTTGAGGAGCGAGTACACTTCGTTGGAAAACAATCTGATGTCCTTAAGTGGATAGAGATTGCTGATATAGGGGTTCAGTCATCTTGTTGGGAAGGCTTTGGTTTAACGGCAGTTGAGATGATGGCTGGAGGATTACCTGTTGTCGCTAGCGATGTGGAGGGGCTTAGAGAAGTTGTAAGCGGAGCGGGTGAATTATTCCCGAGTGGCGATTATAAAGGACTAGCAAGAATTGTCAATCAAATGATAGGAGATAAAGATTATTATGAATTATTGAGAAGTCGTTGTATCAGTAGAAGTAAAAATTATGATATAGGAACAATGGTGAACGCATATATAGATATGTATAATAGAATAGTCTCGAAAACATAAAAAGAGAAGGAGTTAGCCAGATCTTTATTTGCTAGTATTATGTTTTATTAACTGAGGAAACAATAAATGAAAATAGGGGTTGCAGCTGTAACATATAAGGACAATTTCGGAAGCGCTCTTCAAACATATGCTACTCAATATGTTTTGGAAAAGTTAGGGTATGATGCAAAAATCTTTGAGATAAAAAGCGTGTACCGCGAAATTATGTTAAAAAAACTATTGTATTATGCAGGTCGTTTGTTTGACCCTGTTGAGGCTAAATATCTTTTTGCTAATTTGACGAGTCGCTCACGGAAAACGGCATCTGTCTCGACAGATGAGTTTGCCAAAAACATGAGCATTCGTCATCAAATGTATACAGAGTTCAACAAAAAGTGGTATAAAATGCTCCCACGTGCCTCTGGGTGGAGAGGCTTAAGAAAACAGGCTTCAGAAATGGATGTTGTAATAGTAGGGAGTGACCAGTTATGGCGTCCCTCTAATATTATCGGCAGTTATTATACATTGGAATTTGTGCCTGATGGTATTAAGAAAATTTCTTTTTCTACTAGTTTTGGAGTGCCAGAGTTACCTAAACGTTTGCATGAGCATGCCAAGAGATTCTTATCTAGAATAGATCATATTAGCGTAAGGGAAAATAGTGGTGTGGAGATAGTAGAGAATGAGTGTGGAAGGAGAGCGAAAGTTGTGTGCGACCCTACTATGATGCTTTCGGCAGAAGAGTGGATGCATATACAAAACGATAAGATACCATTTGCGGAAGGAAAGTATATATTAATGTACTTGATGGGAGACAACCCTAAACAGAGGGAGTTCGTAAAAAAACTAAGTAAGGAAACAGGATATCGAATAGTAGGACTACTTCATGGTGCGACCTATATTTCATATGATGAGAGCGTTGCGGATGAGAAGCCATATAATGTTGGTCCTTCGGAATTCATAAACTTAATTCGTAATGCACAGTATGTATGTACAGACTCATTTCATTGCTGTGTATTCAGCATATTGCATTCAAAAGCTTTTTTCGCTTTTCGTAGATGGCCGGATGGAAGTAAATTTTCAGCTAATGATCGTCTTTATACATTATTGAAGTTTTCTGGACTTGAAAGGAGAGTGTTGAGTGGAGATGAAAAAATCACGGAGTGTTTAATGGACCAAATAGATTATGAAGATGTTCTTGCTCGTGTAGCTAAGTTAAGAGAAGAGTCGAGAGAGTTTCTTGTTAATGCAATCAATTCGTAATATGCCCAACTTAGTAAATAGTGGAGATTGTTGTGGTTGCTCTGCCTGTGCGAGTACATGCCCCAGGACAGCTATTTCAATGCAAGCAGACGATGAAGGTTTTCTGCATCCTGTAATTGATGAAGGAAAATGTATTGAGTGTAGGCAGTGCGAGACCGTATGCCCAGGACTAAATCCTGCATATAATAATGATGCTGTTGGCCTAACTTACGTAGTTCAGCATAAAGATGAAGCAGTACGTTATCAATCAACGTCTGGAGGAGCGTTTACTGCGATAGCTGAGGAAATTATCAAGAGAAATGGCGTTGTTTTTGGCGCTATTATGACAAAAGAAATGCGCGTTGTACATGATAGTGTTGAAACAATTGAAGAATTGGGGGAATTCAGAAACTCAAAGTATGTACAAAGTGAGATTGGGGACTGCTTAATTCGAGTGCGGGATTTTCTTAATGCTGGAAGGTGGGTATGCTTCAGTGGAACTCCTTGTCAAATAAATGGACTTATAAAGTTTTTAAAGAAAGACTATCATAAACTGATAACGGTTGATGTTGTGTGTAAGTCAGTCCCGTCACCTCTGGTATTTAATAAATATGTTGAGTTTAAAAAAGAAAAAGAGGGACCAATATCGGATATTGTGTTTCGAGATAAAAAGCGTGGTTTTTTATACTGTACGATGGCACATTATCTTTCTCATGATGATAGGATGTCGGCTAAAGATTGTTATAGAAGAGGAAGTGAATCTGATGAATGGTTGCGTTTGTTTTTAAGCGGAATGATTTCCAGAAGATCATGTATTAATTGTGGTTATCAGACATTGAAACGCGTGAGTGATATTACGTTGGGTGATATTTGGGAGACAGGAGTCAGAGGTCTTGATGACAATAAAGGAACAACTCTTTTGAGTGTATGGACACACAAAGGATTGGAAATCATTGGCAATATAACAAACGAAGCTCGAGTAGTTGAATATCCAATGGTTAGAAGACAAGAAAGGATTAATACAAATCATTTGGACCCAGACCGGAATAAGGTCTTCCATGATTTGAACCACCTTTCTGCCGAGGAATTTTTTAGAAAGTATTCACCTCGTACTATAAAGGTACGAATGAAAGAATTTGGACGTTTCTTCGTGTGGAAATTGCATTTGCATAATTTTATACGGAGAATTAAGCACTTTGTAATCCATATGTAATAATATCATAATATCATGGAGTTTCGTGTCATTGGGCTTATAGCCGGTTTATTTATGATGTCATTTCCGTGCAATGGAGAAATGACCATGGAAGCATTGACGATCGATAGTGTAATTGACCTGAAAGGAGAGACCTGGTACATTCCCTCAAAGACGGTTCTTGATTTTAAGGGAGGGTGTATTTCTAATGGTAAGATTGTAGGGAATCAGACCAAGATTATCGGTTCGACAGAAAAGATTTTTAGTGAAGTAACCGTTGCTGGCTCTTGGAAGGTCCCTGAAATATCAACAGACATGTTTGTTTCATTGGATTATGTTAATTCTTTACGTGATGTCTTAGCTTTAGCTAGTCCAGATATTAATAATATTATTACGATAGAGGAAGGAAATTATATTATACAGGTTGCCAAAAACAATGAATCAGCTTTGGTGATACCAAGCCACACGGATCTTCGAATAGAGGGCATGATATCCCTAGTCCCTAATCCTTTTACTAATTATACTATCATAATGGTTGAGGGAACTGATATATCCATTTCTGGAAAAGGGAGTATTGTAGGGGAGAGAGATTTACATTATGGAGAAAAAGGAGAGTGGGGGATGGGTATCAATATCGTTGGAGCAAAAAATGTTATAGTAAAAGATTTGTCGGTAAAGAATTGTTGGGGAGATTGTATATATATAGGAAAGAATTCAGATAGTATTACTATTTCGAATTGCTATTTAGAAGGATCTCGTAGGCAGGGAATATCTGTTACTTCTGGTAAGAATATAGTTATTTCTGGTGGATCTATTACAAAAATCGGAGGTGCTCTCCCGGAGTATGCGATTGATGTAGAACCTAATAAAAATGGGATAGTTCAAAATGTTCTGATTGATGGTGTTACAATCAAAGATTGCAGAGGAGGAATAATGACATATGGAGGTGCAGATAAGGCTCATATCGGTAGTGTATTCATTAAGAACTGTTGTATTTCAGGAATAAAATTCAGAGCTCCTTTTTCGTTCATTTCTACAGATAGGGTAGAAGTGACAAATTGTAACATTTCTATAGATATAATCAAATTTGTTTTTCGATTCCAGAATGTAGAAAAAGGAGTAATAAAAGATAATATAGTGTCTGTTAAACGTTTCTTTGCAGAACCATGCTCAAATATTGAAATTACCGGAAATACAATTATATGTGGGGGATTTTTTACTGATGATGTAAACCTTAAACAGCATGCTAATATCTTGATTCGTGACAATAAGTTCGAATCTAGAGTTCCTAAGCTTCCACCAATGTCTAGAAACAGGAGGATTGTAGTCTTGAATAATAAGAAATTAGAGAAATAAATCGTTCATGCATACGCTTTTCATCGTAGTAAACGTCGATTGGTTTTTCCTGTCGCACCGTAAAGACGTCGCGTTGGCGGCGAAGGAGGATGGCTGGGACGTAACCATCGTCACTGCCGACACGGGCAGGATGCAGGACATCGCGGCCTTGGGTCTCAAGACAATAAACCTGCCTATGTCCCGCTCGGGAATGAATATCCGCGAGGAGCTCGGGACTCTGGATTTCCTCAGGAAACTCTATAAGAGGGAGAAACCTGACGTTGTCCACCACGTGGGCATGAAAACCATTCTGTGGGGGACCCTGGCGGCGAAGTTTGCAAAGGTAAACGGCGTGGTGAATGCCATCAGCGGCTTGGGCGGATTCTTCGCTGAAGACAACAAGGGTTTGCTTTCGAAAATCCTGCCGGCCGTTCTCCGTTTCTCGCATCACCGGCGTAACCTCTTGTGTATCTTCCAGAACAATGAAGACAAGGTCCTTTATGTCAAGAACGGAATCATCACAGAGGCTCAGGCTCGGTATATCAAAGGGTCGGGAGTGCATCTGGACGAGTTCTGCTATACTCCGGAACCTCCCGTAGACAAACTCCGGGTTATCCTTACGGCAAGGATGATCGTCGAGAAGGGGATATTCATCCTCACGGATGCTGCCGAGAAGCTTCGTCCCAAATACGGCGACAAGGCTCAGTTCCTTCTTGTCGGAGGAATAGATGACCATCCGGGAGCAATCACCAAGGAGCAGCTCGCCAAGGTCTGTGACGGGGAATACATCCAGTGGCTGGGATACCGTACGGATGTGAAGGAACTTCTCCAGTCTTGCCATATCGTAGCCTTCCCTTCGTATTACATGGAAGGACTTCCCAAGTCCCTTATCGAGGCCGACGCCGTCGGGCGTCCGATCATAACATGCGATTCCGTGGGATGCCGGGAAACCGTGATTGACGGATACAACGGTTATCTGATTCCCGTCAAAGATGTGGACGCGTTGGTGGAGAAGCTGGACATCCTCCTGTCTGACGGAGAGTTGAGAAGGAAGATGGGCTGCAATTCACGCAAATACGCTGAAGAGAATTTCTCGATAGATGTGGTGATTGAGCGGCATTTGAAGATATATAGTGAACTGATTGGCAAATGAAGATATTGATTACCGGAGTGCACGGATTCGTCGGGTCGAACCTTGTGAAGGCTCTTTCC
>CADCPK010000413.1 GCA_902803215.1 uncultured Lachnospiraceae bacterium | reverse complement strand
CAGCTCTTCGCGGATCGGCACAAGATCACTCTCCGTGACCGCTATATCCAGCGCATTGGAGATCGTCTCCAGATGATCGATCTCCTCTCTTGTCGCGACCAGCTGTTCTGTGAGCGCTTCTTCGGTACGTTTCAGCTTTCCGTAGCGGTCGAAATATTTCTTGCTGTTTTCCTGCGGAGTGAGCGTAGGATCGAGTGGTATCTCGATTTCTTCATTAGTATAATAGTTAAGCGCACGGAAAGACTTGATGCCTTCCTCGAGCCCGTAGCCGTAGGCATTGATGAGCTCGCCGTAGACTTTGTATTTGTCCTTCTTGCCGGTGTCCTTCATCTGCTTTTCCTGCAGTGCAAGCTTTTTGCGGTTGCGCTCAAGAGCTGTCTGGACGATCCTCCTGAGGTCCGCGGACTTCTGCCTGGCGCGTGTTATGGTGCTGCGCGAAGCATAGTAGTTTTCCAGCATGGACGAGACAGATGAGCAGGGCGTGCTGTTATACTCTGCGCCATACTGCTGATAAGGAAACACCCCATATTCGACAGGCTCGCTGTCCCGGTACACGATATTCGGTTCGAACGTGCCTTCCCTGACCGCGTTCATCAACCGCTCAAAAGTATGGAAAAGATGAATGGTCTGGTTCTCGTCCAAAGCAGAGCATGCATCGCTGCCATCGATGGACGCCCTGTAGCAGATCTCCTCTGCCATAACCGGACTCAGACCAGTCAGCGACGTGTAGATAGCCTTCGACACATTTGTCGGTTTCTTCAGCACCCTTCCTGCAAAATCCTCATAAGTGATAGTAAGCGGATCAAGCTTCTCCTGCGTCTGCGGAATAAAGTACTGCCTGCCCGGGAGCACTTCGCGTACAGAGCTCATGTGGGAAGACACATGCTTAATGCTGTCCAGAATCATCAGATCCTCATCGCAGAAGATCAAATTGCTGTGCTTTCCCATCAGCTCCAGGATGAGCTTTTTGCGGCAGACATCCCCCATCTCGTTCAGATGCTCCAAATCAAACACAATAATGCGCTCCAGCCCCGGCTGCGTGATCGACAGTATCCTTGCGCTGCCGATATGCTTGCGGAGCAGCATGCAAAAGTTGGGTGCGGTGAGCGGTGAAGGCTTGTTCTTTTCGGTAAAATATATCAACGGGAGAGAGGCGCTTGCGGACATGAGAAGTCTCACGTTTCCCTCGTTTCCCCTCGCAGTGATCATGATCTCATCATTTTCAGGCTGTGCTATTTTGTTGATCCTGCCGCCTGCCAGTATGCGGTTTAGCTCCGACACCATCGCGGCGGTGGTAATTCCGTCAAATGCCATGCAGTTTCCTTCTTTCTAAGTACAAGACTTTATTATAGTTTAACATATTAAGGGGCAGAGGGAAAGAGTGAATCCCCCATGTCATCCCCTTGATGTTTGTAGACACCGCGAGTGAAACAGGGGGACGGTTCCTCGTTCCAAGTGATGAAACAGGGGGACGGTTCCTCGTTTCAAGGGTGAAAGTGTATTGAATTAATCATCACTTTGACCCTTGGAACGAGGAACCGTCCCCCTGTTTCACACGTTAAATATACTTCCCCCAATAAACTCCCTGAGCAGCGAATTATTAGGCACTTCGTCGCCCGGGACCGGGAGGAAATAGTCCAGGAATTTTAAAAGCCGTTTTGCCTCCAGATATTCGGGAGAACTGCGGTCGACGCCCCAGAGCAGAGGCTCGGCGTAGACCTTAAGGCAGGCAAGCTCGTACACAAGGGCAGAGTTGAACATGACATCCGCCTTTTCTCTGTGACTGAATATGTACTGCTCTTCTCCTCTCCGCACCGACGGCCACCTGTGTATCGTATCCTGCGCGGAGTTGCCCCGCGTCCTTGCGTCTCGCACTATTCTTCTCAGAAGCCGACCGTCAGTCGTGGAAATACGATTGTGTTCGTCGATGTTCAGCTGAGTCAGAGCACTGACATAGATGCGGTATTTGCTGTCTGCCGGAAGCGCGTAGCTCAGCGCATCATTGAGGCCATGGATGCCCTCGATAACCAGAATATCGTCCTGTCCCAGCTCCAGAAAATCGCCGTGGTATTCCCTTTCGCCGGAGATAAAGTTATATACCGGCAGCTCCACCCGTTTTCCCGCAAGAAGATCGAGCATATCTTTGTTGAAGCGCTCCACATCGATCGCTTCAAGGCATTCGTAATCCTTTTCGCCTTTTTCATCGACCGGCGTTTCTGCACGATTGACAAAATAGTTGTCCACCGCGATCGGGTGCGGTTTAAAGCCGTTTGCGGCAAGCTGTACCGAAAGCCTGTGTGAGAAAGAGGTCTTTCCCGAAGAAGACGGCCCTGCGATCATCGCAAATCGAATATTTCCTCTGTCCGCGATCGACTTTGCTATGGCCGAAATCTTCGCTTCGTGCAGTGCCTCCTGAATAAGCATGATACTCTGAATGCCTTCATGGGTGATCCGGTCGTTCAGATCGCCCACGGTAGCTACGTGCAGCTTTTTGCCCCACTCGCCCGAATCCTTTCGGACGCGGAATATCTTATTGATCGGCATCGGCTCGATCAGCGTTTCGGGATGTGAAGTCTGGGGCATGCTCAGCACAAAGCCATCATCATACAGCTGCAGATCGAATAGAGGAACATATCCGGTAGACGGGGCCATAAAGCCATAAAAATAATCGTCAAAGCTTCCGATGCTGTATATGTTCACCGATGATTTCAGACGATACCGGAAAAGCCTTTCTTTGTCATACATATGATGCTTGTGGAAAAGACGTATCGCCTCATCTGTGGAAATCGTCCGTTTGTTGATGGGGATATCCTGCTCGACGATCTCGTGCATTCTTTTCTTTACCCGGTCGATAAACTCCTGCGTTACAAAGTCCTGATCTTCCATGGTAAAGTAAATACCTTTATCTATAGGAAAACGGACCGTCGCTTTGTCCAGATTTCGTTTTCCTGTTGTGTCAAAGATGGCCTTCAGCAGAACAAAGGTTACCGTACGTTCGTATGCGCTATGACCGCTGCTCTCCTCGGTGGTGATGAAGGATACTGTACAGTTCTTTTCGATCTTATAGAAGAGCTCTTTTAAAGCCCCGTCGACCAGAGCCAGGATTATCGGGAAAGGGTATCTGTCCTCATATTCTTTGGCTATCTCACTTAATGATGTTTGCGAAGCATACTCTCTCTCTTCTCCGTCTACAGTTACTTTGTACATCTTTTCCATATCATGTCCTCCCGACAGTGTAAATAATAGAGGGCGTTTTTATTTGTTCCAAAGCTGAACCGATCATTGCGGCACACATAATTCTTCTATTCATAACATGAAAGGGCCCGTTCAATGAGCCTCTTTTCATCATCAATTTCTTTCCTGCGTGCGGCTGCGCTTCCACTGCCTGCGCTTTTCAGGTTCTCTTCAATCTGATCGCAGATTCGCAGCCTCCAAAGCAGAAATTCTTTCAATACTGTATCTTTACGGGCAAGAAGAACAGGGCCGCAATACATGAACATCTCCTCTTCACAAGGCTTCTCCCCTCCGGTATTCCTGCCTTCAGTCTTTTTATAAACCGCTTTGATCAGAGGATAGTACTTCCCGTCTTCGCACACCATCGCCTCATCGATTATGGAAAATCCATTCTCGCACAGCCACCGGCGAAAATGCGGAACATCGGACTGTGGCCCCAGTATCAGCTCTTTGAAGCTCCGTGCTTTTGCAGGGTCATTCCCCAGGATCTTCTCGATGAGAGGGCCTCCCATTCCGGCAATGACAAGGGTATCGCACTCCCCTTCTGCCGGCCCGGCGAGTCCGTCGGAGAGCCGGGTCTCGATCTTGCTTGTGAGGCCATATTCTTCGATGTGTGCCTTTGCCCGGGAAAGCGGCCCCGGACGGACATCCATCGCGATAGCCGAAGGAGCGATCCCCTCCCGGACCAGCATGATGGGAAGATAGCCGTGATCGCATCCCACGTCTGCCACAGTATTTCCCGGAGTCACCATCGAGGCGACTGTATTCAGCCGCCTCGATAATTTTAAGTTACCGCAAGATAAGGTTTCTGTATGCAAAATACCACCTCTTTCGATATCAATCGTATCTATTTAAGATATGTAAAGCAAGCCGAACCCTATCGTTAAAGATGATCTGCAAGAATCATTTTTAATCAAGATAATCCTTCAGCTTACGGCTCCTGCTCGGATGGCGAAGCTTACGCAGTGCTTTTGCTTCGATCTGGCGAATACGCTCACGGGTAACGTTGAACTCTTTGCCAACCTCCTCCAGCGTGCGGGCACGTCCGTCGTCCAGACCGAATCTGAGGCGCAGAACCTTCTGCTCACGCTCTGTCAGTGTACCCAGCACTTCACCCAGCTGCTCTTTAAGGAGAGTAAACGCAGCGGCATCCGCAGGGACCGGAACATTATCATCCTGGATAAAATCTCCGAGATGGCTGTCCTCTTCTTCGCCGATCGGAGTTTCGAGGGAGACAGGCTCCTGCGAGATCTTCAGGATCTCACGCACACGCTCCACCGGCATCTCCATCTCGGCAGCGATCTCCTCGGGGGTAGGTTCGCGACCGAGCTCCTGGAGCAGTGAACGGGAAACGCGGATAAGCTTGTTGATCGTCTCCACCATATGTACGGGGATTCGGATCGTTCTTGCCTGGTCCGCGATAGCTCTTGTGATGGCCTGACGGATCCACCACGTAGCATAAGTACTGAATTTGTAGCCTTTTCGGTAGTCGAACTTCTCGACCGCTTTGATCAGGCCAAGGTTGCCCTCCTGGATCAGATCGAGGAACAGCATGCCGCGTCCCACGTATCTCTTGGCGATACTGACGACAAGACGAAGGTTGGCTTCGGCAAGGCGCTTTTTGGCCGCTTCATCCCCCTGCTCCATCTTCTGTGCCAGTTCGATCTCTTCCTCGGCAGTCAGAAGAGGTACTTTACCGATCTCTTTTAAGTACATGCGGACCGGATCCTCGATGCTGACGCCTTCCGGCACGGAAAGGTCGATCTTGTCGAGCTCGACCTCCTCTTCCTCGTCGAGGTTTTCAAGCTCCACATCATCGTCGAGGATCAGTTCATCCTGTCCGTTTTCGCTGATACGAAGAACGTCCACTCCGCTGGCTTCCAGAAAATCGAACACTTTTTCCATCTGCTCGACGTCGAGCGGCTGCTCTTTGAAAAAGTCGTTGATCTCAGAATATTCAAGAACGTTCTTTTTCTTCTTTGCCAGCTCCAGCAGTTCAACCAGTTTCTCGCTGAACTTACCCATGTTTAGTTCCATACACAATCATCCTCCATACTCTTGTATCTGTTTTGCACAGTTACATCTTTTGTTCCCTATATTCTCTCCTTTTGGCCGACAGCATCGTCGATCGGCTAAAAAGGAGCTCGTATTTCATTCTTTCTGCGGGTCAGATCCTCCAGCTTTTTCTGTTCGAAAATCAGCTGCGTCATTCCCTGAATGTCCGCCGGATCCCACTCTTTGTTCTTTTTGGCCAGGCTTTCGTTTTTGATCTTTAAGATAGTATCCGCATAAGCCCGATTCTGCTCTTCCTCGGACTCCAGAGGAATTACCGCATTGAACAGCCCGGCCACTTCCTTCTGTTCTTCGCTGTCCTGAAAATGATTCAGCAGCCTTCCGGGATTTACATCTCCCTCTTCGTGCTGCGCATAAAGCAGCCCGGCAACCTGCCGATAAAGCGGCGTCACAAAGTCTTCGGGCGACACATATTTTTTCGTCTCATCAAATATCTGCGGATAGTTGACCAGCCAGGTCAGCAGCAGCTTCTGTGCCATCTGCGAAGCATCCGCCTTTTTTGCCTGCGCTTTCTGTTCATGAGTACTTCGTGGAGCTGCAGGCACTTCGACGCAGGTTCCCTTCATGGCTTTTACGCCCGTACGCCTTCGCAGGTCATCCGCAGTGATGCCGGTCCGTCTGTACTCTTTAATGATTGCTTCTATATATAAATTGCGTTCCAGCTCGTCGGACAGTCCCAGCAGCAGCTCGGCGCATCGATCAAAAAAGCGATTCTGCCCCTGCGGTGAATTCATGTCGAACTCTTTCTCCGCAACGTGCACCCTGAAAAGAAAACTGTCCTCGGCCGCCTCAAGCCTTTTTTCGAATTCTTCGGCTCCCTGTGCCTTGATAAACTCGTCCGGATCCTTGTACGGATCGAGATGAACCACCCTCGAACTGACTCCGGCTTCGTTCAGGATAGGGATGGCGCGAAGTGCGGCACTGATCCCTGCTCCGTCACTGTCATAGAGCAGCAAAACTTCCGACGCGTATCTTCTGACCAGACTTGCGTGCCCCGATGTAAAGGAGGTTCCGAGCGAGGCCACCGCGTTGGTAAAGCCTGCCTGATGCATCGTGATGACGTCCATGTAACCTTCACAGAGGATCAGGTTCTTCTTGCGGGAGCTGCGTGCAGCGAACAGCCCGTAAAGTGTGCGACTTTTGTCAAAGATCATCGTCTCGGGTGAATTCAGATATTTTGGCTTTCCGTCACCCATCACACGTCCGCCGAAGCCGATTACGTGACTGTTCACGTCCATGATGGGAAAAATCACGCGGTTCCAGAACTTATCGTACATTCCTCCGCGTCGTTCATCGATGTTGAAAAGGCCCGAATCCCTCAGAATCTCATCGCCGTAGCCTTTGGATTTTAAATAGTTATAAAGGTCATTGCTGAATTTATCTGAATAGCCGAGTCCGAATCTGCGGATCGTTTCATCGGTGAGGCCTCTTTCCCGCAGATAATTGTAAGCTGCGCGGCCGTTTTCTCTTTTCAGCTGATAGTAGAAATATCCCGCCGCCAGCTTATTGATCGTGAGCAATGTCTGCTTTTTCTCGGAAGCCTGTCTGGATGCCTCGGACCTCTCGGCTTCGGGCAATGCAACACCGCTCCGCTCCGCCAGCATCTGCAGCGCTTCCTGAAATGTACAGTTGTCATACTGCATCACAAAGTTGAAAACATTACCGCCGGCACCGCATCCGAAACAATGGTAAAACTGTTTGCTCTGCGAAACCGAAAACGAAGGTGTCTTCTCGTTGTGGAACGGGCACAGCCCCACATAACTGCTGCCGCTCCTTTTGAGTTTGACGTACTGCGAAACGATATCCACGATGTCGTTTCGCGAACGCACTTCCTCGATCACTTCATCAGAATACCACATGTATCCTCCTCAAAAAACAGACCACCCTTTCGGTATAAATATCTCTCTGAATTTGAGCATCGAGTACTGGTCCGTCATGCCGGAGAGATAGTCACAGACTACGGTAGCCTTATCTTCGCCCCGGTATTCGATCATCTCTGCATATTCCCGGGACATCCGTTCGGGGTGATCGGAGTACCAGTGATAGAGCTCCTTCAGCATACTCTCGGCCTTTGTTTCCTCTTTTTTGGCGACCGGATTCTCGTAAACGTTTCGAAACATGATCGCGCGCAGATCGCGCATTCCTTCCAGTATCTCCGGTGCCATCGTGATTTTATCACAGTCTAAGCTTGTTTCAATAATACTATGCACAAATGTGTTGAGTCGTTCCCGGGTCGTATAGCCCAGTAGCATACGCAGAGTGATGGGAATATCATCCTCAGTGATGATCCCGGCCCGCTGTGCATCATCCATATCATGATGAATGTAGGCGATCTTGTCCGACAGACGTACGATCTGCCCCTCCAGTGTCGAAGGCATGCTGCTCGTGCGGTGGTTCAGTATGCCGTCGCGCACTTCCCACGTGAGGTTGAGCCCCTCTCCGTTCTTTTCCAGCACTTCAACTACCCGTACGCTCTGCTTGTAGTGGGCAAAACCGTTGGGCGAGGCTTCGTTGAGCGCACGCTCACCTGCATGTCCGAAGGGTGTATGGCCCAGATCGTGCCCCAGGGCGATGGCCTCGACCAGATCCTCGTTGAGGCACAGAGCTTTCGCGATCGTTCTGGCAATCTGAGACACTTCCAGTGTGTGCGTCAGCCGATTGCGGTAGTGATCGCCGTGCGGGGCAAGGAATACCTGCGTTTTGTCCTTGAGCCTTCTGAACGACTTGCAGTGGAGAATGCGGTCACGATCCCTCTGAAACGCAGTCCTCACGTCACATTCATCCTCGGGGATATCCCTCCCTTTAGTGTTGCGGCTGAGCGTGGCAAAAGGGCTGAGCATGGCGGCCTCGCGTTCTTCCATTCTTTCACGTATGTTCATGGTGCAAAAGCCTCCTTTCGGTGAGGCGTGAGGGGTGCCGAAAGCACCCGAAAAGAAACATTCCTATTAGTATATTCTGCGTCCGGTTTGAAAAATCCTCTTTTTTTCAAAAAAAAGGTGGAACAAGGGGGGCCGTCCCCCTGTTCCACCCGATTTTCATTTCTTAGATTTGCCCAGATACGCCGCCTTCACCTGCTCATTCTCGGCCAGGTCCATACCTGTGCCGGAGAGAGTGATGTTGCCGACTTCCATAACGTACCCATGATGAGCTGCACGGAGAGCCATGTTGGCGTTCTGTTCGACCAGCAGAATCGTTTTGCCCTGCCTGTTGATTTCATGGATGATATCAAACACGTCCTTCACCACGATCGGTGCGAGGCCCAGAGAAGGCTCGTCCATCATGATGATCTCGGGACGGCTCATCAGTGCCCGGGCGATTGCCAGCATCTGCTGCTCGCCGCCTGACAGTGTACCCGCCAGCTGCCACGATCTTTCTTTTAAGCGCGGGAACAGGTCGTAGCACCAGTTGATATCGTCGTCCAGACTGTCTTTTCTCAAATAAGCACCGATTCGCAGGTTCTCGAGCACAGTCAGATCAGAGAACACGCGGCGGCCTTCGGGAACCATCGTGATGCCTTTGCTCACGATATCCTCGGTACGCATACCCGCGACTTCCTCGAGCGAGGAATCGACCGCTTTGCGGTGGCTGTCGCTCAGCATGCCGGAATGTCCGGCGCGGATTTTAATACTGCCGGAGGCCGGTTTGACCAGGCCGCAGATGGCACGGAGCGTGGAACTTTTGCCCGCGCCGTTTGCGCCGATCAGAGTAACGATCTCGCCCTCGGGAACATCGAAGCTTATCCCTTTGACTGCGTTGATTCCGCCGTAGGACACGCAGAGGTCCCGTACTTCCAGAATATTACTCATCCACAGCACCTCCCAGATACGCCTCGATAACTCTCGGGTTGTTCTGAATCTCTTCGGGTATACCCTCGGCAATCGGTTTTCCAAAGTCAAGCACATAGATCCTGTCGGAAATTTCCATGACCAGGTCCATATGATGCTCGATCATAAAGATCGTAAGTCCAAAGTCGTCGCGGATCCTTCCGATGAACGCAGTGAGCTCATCCGTCTCCTGCGGATTCATGCCGGCTGCCGGCTCATCCAGAAGAAGAAGGCTGGGCTTTGTCGCCATGGCACGCGCGATCTCGAGCCTTCTCTGCTTACCATAGGGAAGCGAGGTGGCCAATTCGTTGCGGACGTCCGAAAGCTCCAGTATCTCAAGAAGTCTGTCGGCCTCCTCACGCATATTTCTCTCTTCTTCCATATTCAGGCGGAAGGTCGCCGTGAACAGGTTGCTCGTCCTGCGAAGATGCTCCGCTATCAGAATATTCTCGAACACGGTCTGGCTCTTCCAGAGTCTGATGTTCTGGAAGGTTCTGGCGATGCCAAGTTTGGTGATCTTGTCGGGGGTAGGCGCGATGGAATGCGTGTACTTCCCGTTGTTCTCACCCTTGTACAGTTTTTTCATCTTTCCCTGAGGATAGTTTTCGACGATTTTTTCTCCGCGGAAATATACCGCTCCGTTCGTCGGCGCATACACACCGGTGATGACGTTAAATGCGGTGGTTTTTCCGGCGCCGTTCGGGCCGATGAGCGAGACGATCTCTTTTTCGTTTACCACGATGTTCATGTTGTCGACCGCGATAACGCCGCCGAACTGCATCGTAACATTTTCAACCTTCAATACATTCTCTTTCATTGAAGATTCCCGCCTCCTTCCGTCCCGTTCTTCTTTTTACCGCCGAATCGTTCGAGCAGCCGGCCGATGGAAAACTCCCGGGTGCCCATGATGCCCTGGCGGAAGAATAGCACGATCACCATGATGATGACGGCAAACACAACTTTACGGAATCCGGAGCGAAGCAGCGGTACCGTGAAATCTCCGATCTTGTGCTGTTCATCGAGGAAACGAAGCAGCCATTCGGAGCTGGCGATAAACAGAAACGAACTGATGACACTGCCGGTGACGGAACCGATGCCGCCGATGACAACGATCAGCAGAATTTCGTATGTCATGGCCGAGTTGAAGGACTTGGCCTGTACGTTTGTCTGGAACATGGCAAGGAGCGCGCCGGACACACCCGCAAAGAAGGAGCTTACCGTAAACGCTATTCTCTTGTGATGAGCCAGGTTGATGCCCATGGCTTCCGCCGCGATCTCATCGTCACGGATCGCTTTGAATGCTCTGCCGTATGTCGAATTGATCATCAGAACGATCACTGCAATACACACACCTGAAACGATGAACGGAAACAGGATGGTCTTGAATGTCGGATAGTTTCTGATCATGTTCGATCCGTTGGTGAGCGGTCCGAGCGAATCCCACTGGAAAAGCGCACGCATGATCTCGGCAAAACCGAGCGTTGCGATCGCCAGATAATCGCTCTTCAGCCTGAGGACCGGAAGACCGATGAGGAATGCGAACAGGGCCGCCATCGCGCCGGCAGCAAGAAGGCCTACGACGACCGGTACGGCAAATT
>CADCPK010000412.1 GCA_902803215.1 uncultured Lachnospiraceae bacterium | reverse complement strand
TGGACGGAAACCAATGCAAGTGGTCAGGAGGTAGTAAGACACGGTATCTCAAAGACATATTATACGGATGATACTTATACCACAGTCAAGGATGATGTAGATTTCGCCAACTTTGAAAACCGTTTCACACCGGATTACGGCAGTGTTGATTTCACTAAGGTTGATGGTGCCGGGGATCCTCTGGCGGGAGCAGAGTTTACGCTTTACAAGGATGAGGCGTGTACGATCCCGGCTGCTGATCTTGATACAGAGGGGAATCCGGTGTGGACAGCGGGTTCCGATTCAAATGGCAAGGTTTCTTTCGAGAATGTTCGTGTTGGAACGTATTATATGAAGGAGACGACGGCACCTACGGGTTATGTGCTAGATGAAACAATCTATAAGGTTGTGATTGAGAACTCCAAGGATAAAACCAAGAAATCAAAGATTACCATTCTCGGCGATGAGTCGGAAGCTGCAGTAACTGAAATTGCGAATGCAAAATCAGGAAAAATAACGGTGCTCAAAAAATGGCTGGATGCATATGGAAATGAAATAAATGGCGGCAGCAATTCGGCGACAGTCCAGCTTAAGAGGAAGCATATGGTTGCAGAAGGTGGAGAATCTTCCGGAAATCATACCGTGACTGTACAGATGACTGTAGAAGATGGAGGAGTAAAGTATGGAACTCCTGTAACACAAACGGTGACAGGAGATACAGTTATTATAGAATGGGATGATGAGTGGCAAAGAAATTTCAACTGGAACCTGACAATAGGTGATAAATCTTATGATGGTTGGATCGGCGATGAAGTTGTAACGACAGAGAATTATACTTTTGAACAAATCAGCGTCGACGGAAGAAGCAGAAGATTGACAATCCCCAATGCTCAGGGAGATATCTCTTTGACTACAAAGTATTGGGTTAATTGGCTTCATTCAGACGGCAACCATTGGAATAATCTGAACAGACCGGTTATCAGCGCAATAGCACAAGAACCCAATTATGTGGCAGAAGATGATACTGCATTTAACAATGAAAAACATACACAGGTATTGAGTGGAAACAGTTGGTCGCATACGTGGAATATAGGCGGTACGGAAGCATCTCATAGTGGTTTTGATTTCCCCGCTATGGATGATAACGGTAAGAATTATCTGTATTACGTAGTGGAGTTAGACCAACAGGGTAATCCCATTGAAATTGGCGGGTCTCCGATAGACGGTTATATACTTTACGGATATAGTGCAAACAATAATACCGGAATATCTAATCAAGGTGTCATAACTGTTTATAACCAGTCCGAAAGTCCAACCGTCATCAACGTTGTAATCAAAAAGACAGACGATGCTGAAAACAGCACAAACTACCTTGCCGGTGCAGTATTCAAATTAATGTATCGGGCAGACAGTAGCGGAACCTTCGCCGGTGTATCTAAGGAAAGTGTTCCGGAGCTGGATAATGAAAGCAAATTTACTGTTCCGAAAACAGGTATTACTCTGGAGGGACTTGTTGACGGAGAATACCAATTGAAGGAGATTTCTCCTCCGGCAGGATATGTTGTTGTCAATGAGAATCCGGTAACCTTTACGGTTTCAGGAGGCGCGATTACCAGCACCAAAGGCACGATTACCGGAGTGCGGTATACAGCGGCTACTGCAACGAGTGATGCGGAGTTTATTATCCCGAACACTCCGGGCGAACCTCTTCCCGGATCCGGAGGCCCCGGCACCCGCGGCTTCCTGTACACAGGACTTGCGCTGATGGTGTTTGCTGCGATGGCGGCGCTGGCGGCGATGGTTTGGAGGAGAAAGAGGGTGTAGTTTTTCATAAGACAGTGGGGACTGTCCCCACTGTCTTGTTTTCAGGCATGAAAAATCCCGCCAGGACATTGCCTTGCGGGATCATTTTATTCGATGCCTGTCTGAATGATTTGTTCAACATCTCGCCCGCTATAGAAGATGCGGACGATGCTGACTCTTTCTTTATTGTTATCAACCAGATAATAGACGGTGAAATTGTCTACTGGGAGAAAGCGCATTCCCATGGATGCCCATGGTTCCCAGTCTACGGTTGTATGTCCTTCGGGGAAAAGGTCAAGAGAGCGGATGGCTTTTCGAATTCGGTTCACCTGGCCTTCGGCATTTTCAGGAGCGAGCTTCTTGAAAGCAATATAGGAATAGATGGCCCGCAGGTCATCGAGCGACTCCGGGGAGTAAATGATCTTATAGGTCATATGCCAAACTCCTTCTGAAGCAAGGCATCCACTTCATCCGCAGAGTAGCCTTTCCCGACTTTCAGGGATTCCACTCCTCTCATTAACTCAGTATCGAGTTCAGCGCGTGAAAGAGCACCGGCTGCCACTGGCTTTGTGGATGGGATGCGTACATCAAACGGGATGCCGTTATGTAAAACGATCTGGCTGTAAAGCATCTGGATTGCTCCGGTGGGAGTAATCCCGAGTTTGGCGAGGATGGCCTCCGCGCTGTCTTTCAGAGAAGTATCAATTCTTGCATATACAGGGGACGTGTTTGCCATAGTCATTCACCTTCCTTTCAACATTAGCATATCGCTGATTGCTTGCAAATGCAAGCGAATTGAAGTGACGAAGGCATAGTGGAGAAGAAAGAGAGCTTTTGGTCTGTAAGACACCGGGGACAGTCCCCGGTGTCTTATGCGGTCAGGATAAATATGGATGCTTTCTTTTCGCCGGTTCTTTGCCGACATATAAGCCGAATGCGTCAACAATCCAGTATTGTTTTCCGACCTTTACTCTCGCCCATTGATGTGAGTATTGGTTTTCGTTGACGTGTTCGTATTTGTAGCCGAGCATGTTCAGGCAAAGCCCTGTTGCTCTGGTGCAACCCGCGCAGGAGGCACATTTTTTGATGAAATAGCCGTATGGATCGTTATAGTGCTTCGCCTTCATGGAATATTTCATTCCGGATTCAAAGAGGCTTCTCAAGCCGACCGCTATGCCGATCATCTGCTCTTCTTTGCTTTTTCCAAGAAGCGGTTTCACGATCTTTGCAGCCGCTTTGTAGGATTTCTTCAGCTGTGATTCTGACATATAGTTGCGGAAATACTGGTAATTTGCCAGCTGTTTCATCGGCACGAGCATCGCTTTGACAGTCACCTTGCACTGGAGACTCTTTTTGCCGACTTTTGCGGTGATGACAGCAGTTCCGTTTTTCTTTCCTTTCACGTTTCCTTTGGAGGAAACGGAAGCGATCGTCTTGTCACTGCTGGACCATTTTACCTTCTTTTTGCCGGCATTTTTCACTTTCAGTTTTATGCTGCCGCCAATTCCGACGGTGATGCTTTTCTTGCTTAATTTGGGTGCCTTTGCGTATACGGTTGACGGAATCATTACCAACAGCGTCATCAGAAGAAGAAAAGAGAATAATTTCTTAATGCGTTTCATTTGTGCG
>CADCPK010000411.1 GCA_902803215.1 uncultured Lachnospiraceae bacterium | reverse complement strand
TGATTGCTTTATCATCTTCTGCAAAAGCAACCTGCAGCGCTTCGGGAATGCCTTCCTTCTTCTTGACTTTGCTGATGCCTACCGAGGATCCTGCGTTGGCAGGCTTCACGAAGAGCGGATACTCCCCGTCGAAAAACTGGTCAATGACGCCGGCCGCTTCTTCGACGTCGCAGCCTCTGTGGGCGACGCAGCATTTCGCCTGGTCGCAGGCTTCTGCCTGATCGATAACGGCTTTCGTGACCGCCTTGTCCATACAGGCTGCGGAAGCAGTGGAATCGGGTCCAACGAACGGGATTCCGGCAATCGCCAGAAAGCCCTGCATCCTGCCGTCCTCTCCGTTTCTCCCGTGCAGGAGCGGGAAGACTACATCCACGTCGAGCCCTGCGAACCCCACGCCGGGCATCAGATAGACGTCTTTGTTCGACTCCATTTCCTCCCAGCTTCCGTCCGCAATGGCAGCGGCGTCTGCCTCTGTCTGCATCCATTTGCCTTCTTTTGTGATGCCGACCTTGATGATCTCGTACTTGTCCATGTTGATATGTTCCAGCACGGACGCGGCTGAGACCCGCGAGACCTCGTGTTCTGAGGAGACCCCGCCGAACAGCAGCATCATTTTAATGATCTTATTATCCATTTTATTTACCTAGTTGAGTTACCTAATACAACCCTGTGAGCGCAGAGATATTGTCGCTGATTTCCTGAACTGTTTCGCTCGGGGTGTACTCCTTCTGATCAAAGAACTGCTCGTGCAGTTTGCTCACATTGTTTGTCAGGTTGATCGGCGGTCCGTACCAGGCGTAGCCCGCGCCGCCGTATCCGGTCCAGCTGCCCACATCGTATGGGAATCCTGTGGTCGAGTCTGTCATATCGAAGGATTTCACCTTCGCCATGAGCTTCACGATATCCATGGAACTGAGATTGGTCTTCACCTCAGGCATCGCGTTTCTTGCTACCGAGAGCATCTTCAGCGGTCCTGCCTGTTTGACTGCCTTGAAGGTCTGGCTGAAGACGATCTTCATTCGCTCATTTCTTCTGTAGTCGCCTGTGACCGCGTCCTTTCTGATCCTGGCGTATGTAACTGCCTGCACGCCGTTGAGCGTCTGCTTGCCCGGTTCCTTCACCTTGTCTGTCGGACCGTCGACGTTCACGCCTGTCTCGTGGATGTACTTGTTCAGCTCATCCAGCTCCGATTCCTGCACGTCGATCTCGATGCCGCCAACGGAGTCGATCACATCCGCAACGGTCTTCCAGTTGATGACCACGACCTCGTCGATGTTCAGGTCGAGATTCTTGTTCAGGGTGTACAGCGACTGCTGTGCACCTCCGTAGAAGTACGCGTGCGTGATCTTATCCAGCCCCTCTTCCCCGACATCCAGAAGTGTGTCCCTGAAGACGGAGAACAGTTTGACCTCGTTCGTCTCTTCATTGATGCTTGCGACGATGATGGCGTCGCTTCTGACCTGCGCGTCATCGTCGTCCGCTCTGGCGTCAGTTCCAAGTATGGCGATGTTCCGGTAACCGTCGATTGCGGCCGCTGCCGTCGAATCGATTCCGAGATTGCCCTTGTCCAGATCGATATGCTGCGCGCTGGAGACCGTTGCCATCACCACTCCAAAACCGCCCAGTGCTGTTCCTGCCAGAAGCACCAGTATGATCAGTACGGCCAGAACCGGTGCCGGGATCCTGCGTTTCCTTCTTCCATTGGGGCCTTTGCCCGGCCGGCGTTTTTTCCTTCCTCTGCCGTGTTCGTCGTAATCAGCGTGTATGATGCCGGACCTAACGCCTCTCTCGTTGCGGTCCGCTTCTCTGGCGGCGATGTACTCCTGCATCTGCCTGTCCCGCAGTTCCCTGTCCCGGGCCTCCCGCTCTCTGCGGGAGCGGATCCCGTCAGCGGAGTAGGATGGGTTTTCTGCAGCAGACACTCTCTTGGCTTTGTTGGAGATCCTTCTTGTCTGTTCCCTTTCGTCGGGCACATACGGTCCACTGGGCGCCTGCGATCTGTCTCCGGGCATAAACTGCCCGTATTTATCGTCTGCGCTGTCGTGGAGGCTTCCTTCGCCGCGTCTTCCCTGTTCCTTCTCGTACTCCCGGCTGATTTCCTCTTGCTGGTCGTGCTGCCTCAGGGCCAGATATTCACGATATTGTCTTTCTCTTTCGTCCATAACTAAATGATTTGCCTTCGTTTACTGTATCTTCGTGTGCTTGACTTTCAGCCATCTTCCGTTGTCCATCTTGGCCCAGCCGTTCTTGACCTTGACGATGGTAACGATCTTTCCGGCTTTATAACTTCCTTTTTTCTTGTACTTCTTCCCCGGGCCTTTTCTGTAGTTGACTTTGTCTGTTACAACGACCGCCTTATACTTCAGGTGGCTTCTGTTGATGTAGTACCCGTTGGTCATCTTGGCCCAGTTTCCGTGGAAACTCTTGATATAGATGGTCGTCCCCTTCTTATAGGTCCCTACCTTCTTTTTCTTTTTGCTCGGGCCCTTCCTGTAATTCATCTTAGCAGTCACTACGGCTTTGTGCCCTTCCGGCGCCTTCGCCTTCGTTGCTGTGACTGCAGACTTCGGCGAAGAAGCAGAAGACGACGAAGATGAAGATGATGACGATGATGATGACGGCGCAGCCGCAGGCGCGGACGATGAGCTCTTCGGTTCAAAGACATAGTTGATGTCAATATTTCCGCTCAATCCGTTCACTCTGCCGGAGGAACTGTACTGCCACATCCAGTAATCACCCGGATA
>CADCPK010000410.1 GCA_902803215.1 uncultured Lachnospiraceae bacterium | reverse complement strand
TCACGCCCCAGGGCGGCAGATATTTTTTGGCAATGGCAAGGCCATCGGTAAGGTTTTTGATATCCGGCCCGGTGAACGGTGTGACGCGGTTAAGCAGAAGTACGCCATTGATCACCGCCAGAAGAAGCCAGAGGGTGGATATACACACCCTCCAGAATACTCTCCGGCGGGACAGATAGCAGATCAGCATTGTGGTAAATATGAAAGCGGTGTTGTAAAGGAACACGAGCGGTTTGGTCGTCATGTATTCCCATGCCGCAGCCACCGAATGTCTGCAGATCGCTTCCATGATAAAGTACAGCAGAGCGCACCACAGGGCCTGCAGAACAGGCGATATTCGGTTGCACACCTTAATCAGCATACCCTTTTGTCTCCTTTTTCATCAGCCGAGCTGTTCCAGGAAGGCAATGACTTTGTCCATCATTTCCTTATATTTGGAAAGCTTGTCTTTCTCGGCGTTCACTTTCGCCTCAGGAGCTTTGTTGACAAAGTTCGGGTTGTTCAGCATGCCTGTGCAGCGTGCGATCTCCTTTGTCAGCCTCTCTTTCTCTTTTGTGAGGCGTTCTCTTTCTTTCTCGCGGTCGACAAGGTCCTCCAGCGGGAGGTAAGCCACCGCATCATGTACCACTACCGAGACCGCATCGCTGCCGATGCCGCTCTTGTCTGTCTTTACGTGGATTTCTTTTGCATAGGCCAGGTTTGTGAATGAACGGCTTGCCGATGCATATGCGGCATGTGTCTCATCGTCTTTGGCCACGATGAAAATGTTCGTCTTGCGGTTCGGCGGCACCTGCATGGATGTACGGGTGTTTCTGATCCCGCGGATCACATCCTGGAAGCCTGCTACGATGCTCTCCTCTTTCGGGAAGCACATATCTTCGCGGTAGACCGGCCAGTCGGAGATCATGATCGACTCTTCTTCGGGAAGAAGCGTGCAGTAGATCTCTTCGGTGATGAACGGCATGAACGGATGCAGCAGCTTGAGTGCCTGTGTCAGGGTATAGCGAAGGGTATAGAGTGCTTCGCCCGCTGCCGCAGGATCGGCTTCCTTGTTCCACAGACGCACCTTGGCGATCTCGATGTACCAGTCGCAGAATTCATCCCACAGGAAATCGTAGATCTTGGATACCGCGATGCCCAGCTCGTATTTTTCCATGTTTTCCGTCACTTCACGGACGACCGTGTTGAGGCGGGAAAGGATCCATTTGTCCTCGGGGCAGAGCAATGCAAGGTTTTCGGGCTCGGTCACGGTGCTGCCTTCGAGGTTCATCTGGATAAAGCGCGATGCGTTCCAGATCTTGTTGGCAAAGTTGCGGCTCGCCTCGACTTTCTCCCAGTAGAATCTCATATCGTTTCCGGGAGCGTTGCCGGTGGTGAGTGTCAGACGAAGAGCGTCTGCGCCGTATTTATCGATGACATCGAGCGGGTCGATTCCGTTGCCGAGCGATTTGCTCATCTTGCGTCCCTGGGAGTCACGCACAAGGCCGTGAATCAGCACATGGTGGAACGGGGATTTGCCGGTCTGCTCAAGGCCGGAGAATACCATACGGATGACCCAGAAGAAGATGATGTCGTAGCCGGTCACAAGCACGTCTGTCGGATAGAAGTATTCCAGCTCGGGGGTTTTTTCGGGCCAGCCGAGTGTGGAGAACGGCCACAGGGCCGAGCTGAACCAGGTGTCCAGCGTGTCCTCATCCTGGTGGAAATGCTTTCCGCCGCACTTCGGGCATACTTCGGGCATCTCCGCTGCGACCACGATCTCGCCGCAGTCGTCACAGTAGTATGCGGGGATCCTGTGCCCCCACCACAGCTGACGGGAGATGCACCAGTCACGGATGTTCTCGAGCCAGTGGAGGTAGATCTTGTCAAAACGGTCGGGAACGAAGGTGAGCTCGCCGGTCTTCAGCACGTCGATGGCAGCTTCTGCCATCTCTTTCATGCGGACAAACCACTGGGGTTTGATCATCGGCTCTACGGTAGTGCCGCAGCGGTCGTGTGTTCCGACGCTGTGGTTGTGCGGAACCACTTTGACGAGAAGGCCGAGTTCTTTCAGATCTTCTACGACTGCCTTGCGGGCTTCGTAGCGGTCCATGCCGGCGTACTTACCGCCGCGTTCATTGATCGTTGCGTCATCGTTGAGGATGTTGATCTCTTCGAGATCGTGGCGTTTTCCGACCTCAAAGTCGTTGGGGTCGTGCGCCGGTGTGATCTTCACGCAGCCGGTTCCGAACTCACGGTCGACATATTCGTCTGCGATGACGGGGATCTGTCTGCCGGTGAGCGGGAGCTCCAGCATTTTTCCTACTATATCTTTATAGCGGTCGTCCTCGGGATTTACTGCAACAGCGGTATCACCGAGCATGGTCTCGGGACGGGTGGTGGCGATTTCTACGAAGCGGCCTTCTTCACCGACGATCGGATAGTTGATGTGCCAGAAAAAGCCGTCCTGGTCCTCGTGCTCCACTTCTGCATCGGAGATCGATGTGCGGCAGACCGGGCACCAGTTGATGATGCGGGAGCCTTTGTAGATGTAGCCTTTGCTGTGCAGGCGGATGAATACTTCCTGTACGGCTTTGGAGCAGCCTTCGTCCATCGTGAAGCGTTCTCTGTCCCAGTCAGCGGAGGCGCCGAGCTTTTTCAGCTGGTTGATGATCCTTCCGCCGTATTCTTCTTTCCAGGCCCATGCGTGTTTGAGGAACTCTTCGCGTCCGATCTCGTCCTTGTCGATGCCTTCGCTTTTCAGTTTTTCAATGACCTTTACTTCGGTCGCGATGGCCGCGTGGTCGGTGCCGGGCTGCCAGAGGGTTTCGTATCCCTGCATCCTTTTAAAGCGGATGAGGATGTCCTGCATGGTCTCGTCGAGGGCATGTCCCATGTGCAGCTGACCGGTGACGTTGGGCGGGGGCATAACGATAGTAAACGGTTTTTTGTCGGGGTTTACCTTGGCGTGGAAGTAGCCTTTGTCCAGCCATTTGCTGTAGAGGCGTTCCTCTATTCCTTTCGGATCGTATGTTTTTGCGAGTTCTTTGCTCATTTGGGCCTCCATCTATCTTTAATTAATAATAAAGATTGTTCTTATCCATCCTTATAAGATAATCAAAAATATACGGAATGTCAAGAGTTCCGTTTTGCTCGGCGGTCAGGATTCCCGCTCCTGCCTGTCATAGGCTGTGTTTCGGGTGCGGTTGTGATTCCCGCTCCGGCACTCCACGTCCCGGCTTCTTCCACAGCCCGCAGACACATCCGTCTGTGAACCGGTGCCTGCTGATCCTCAGAGCCAATCCGCCAAGAAGAACCAGAGCCGCCGCTCAGGAGAGCCTTCGCGGCTAAGTTCTTCTAGGCGTCTTGTCTCTTCGGGCAGGCACAACAGTTCACAGACGGATGTGTCTGCGGGCTGTGGAAGGAGCCGGGGCGTGGAGTGTCGGTGCGGGAATCATAACCGGACCCTTGCGTAGGTCGTGGTGGGCGGGGGCGGGAATGATGACCTTCGACAAATACTCACAGGAGAGGCGGGACGGGGCTGCCTTACGGCAGCTCCGTCCTGCTTATTGGTCACTCCCTTTCGCTTTTGCCCTTTTGAAGTTCCAAAGTACAGCCACATAATTCATTTACTGTGGATTTCTCTGTATATGTTGAACCTCGTAGCTCGAAAAGGACAACCACAAACTTCTTTTCCTGTGGATTTCTCTGTATGTGTTGATCCTCGCAGCTCGAAAAGGACAACCACAAACTTCATTTCCTGTAGATTTCTCTGTATGTGTTGACTCTCGTAGCTCAAAAAGGACAGCCACAAACTTCTTTTCTTGTATAGTTCTCTGTACATGTTGATACTCGTGGCTCGAAAAGAACAGCCACAAGCTTCATTTCCTGTATAATTCTCTGTATATGTTGAACCTCATAGTTCGAAAAGGACAACCACTAGCTTCATTTCCTGTAGATTTCTCTGTATGACTTTCTCTGCGATCCTTGAAAGGGCGAGCATGCATCACGAGCTTCCTTATTTCTCTTGCACTCTCGATGGATGTTGCATATATTTATTTTAAATATGAAGACAGGGGACGGTTCTCTGTCTTTGGAGCTTTTTATGTAGGAGGGGACAGATCATGATTATTCAGACAGGACAGCGCACGGACATCCCGGCCTTCTATTCTGACTGGTTTGCGAATCGTTTGAAAGAAGGCTTTGTCCTTGTGCGCAATCCGTATAACCCGCAGTCCGTCACGCGTTATGAACTGGACCCGGCTGTGGTGGATTTGATTGGCTTCTGCTCGAAGAATCCGTCTCCTATGCTGCGTTACATGGACCTTTTAAAGCCCTTCGGCCAGTATTGGTTTTTGACTATCACACCTTATGGTAAGGACATCGAGCCAAAGGTCCCGAAGAAAGATTTTGTCATGGATACTTTCTGTCGTATTTCGGAGATCGTCGGAGTGAATTCGATGGGGTGGCGCTAT
>CADCPK010000409.1 GCA_902803215.1 uncultured Lachnospiraceae bacterium | reverse complement strand
CTGATCGCCCTGGATATGGACGACAAGGGGATTGACATTATCGGAACGCACGAAGAAGAGCCCCTGATAGAGCTGAAGAACGTTGTAAAAGAATACCAGAACGGGGATACTGTCTCCCAGGTATTGAAAGGCGTCGACCTGTGCATATATCCAAAAGAATTTCTGGTTATTCTTGGAGAAAGCGGCTGCGGAAAGACTACCATGATGAATATCATTGGCGGCATGACGGAAATGACACGGGGCACTTTTAAACTGGAAGGGAAGGATTTTTCAAGGCCTTCTTCCAGCGATCTGCTCCGATACCGGAGAGATTACATTGGGTTTATTTTCCAGTCCTATAATTTGATGCCGAATCTTTCAGCATTTGAGAATCTGCAGTTCATTGCGGAAATCAGTCGGGAACCGAAGGAGCCGGCGGAGGTGCTGAAGGAAGTGGGACTGTTTGAGAAAGCCGGAAATTTCCCCTCCCAGTTGAGCGGCGGTCAGCAGCAGCGGGTGTCTATCGCCCGCGCTCTGGTCAAGAACCCGCGGCTGATCCTGGCAGATGAGCCTACAGCGGCGCTGGATTATGAGACAAGCATTGAGGTACTGTCTATTCTGGAACGGATTGTAAAAGAAAACAGCAAAACCGTGGTCATGATCACCCATAATCCGGAGATCGCCAAAATGGCGGATCGTGTTGTAAAGCTGAGAAATGGCATTATCTCCAGCATACGAATCAATCTTCATCCGTTGTCCGCAAAAGATCTGGTCTGGTGAGGAGATGCATATGGGAAAAATACTCTGGAAAGATTCCATAAGAGACATCCGGAAGACTATGATATCCTGGTTTGCCATAGCCATTGTAACCATGCTGGGATGCGGCGTGTTTTGCGGTGTATTGTTCTACGCAGAAGCATTGGAGGAAAAGGGCAGAGCACTTCTGGCAGAGACCAACTACGAAGACTTAAGCATCATGGCCGCCACAGGTCTGTTCCCGGATGAGATGAAGCGCATCCGGGAAACGGAAGGAATCCTGGATGCAGAAGGCGGCTTCTTCCTTCCGGACTCCCTCCTTACCTATGCAGACAAGTCGGAAAAAACAACGATCTGTTCCATCCCCAAACATATTTCCGTACCGGTTGTCAGGGAAGGTATTATGCCGTCAGGGAATAATGAATGTGCTCTCACAGCCTCTGCGATGAGCCGTCGTGGGCTGCACCTGGGAGATACCGTCCGCCTGACAGCCGGCGGGGACAGCACTCCGAAGGGGCTTCTGAAAGCGAAAGAATTTCGGATTACAGCTGTGATTGAGCATGGTGAATACCTGTATACCGAATATGACAGCTATATTTTTGTACCGCTGGAAGCATTTGATACGCGCCGGACCCTCGGGTGCTATCCATATATCCGGATAGACGCAGATATTCCGGAAGATGTGAAGATCCTCTCAGATCAATACACCGGATACCTTCTTCCGGTTAAAAAGAAACTGACGGATCGTCTTGAAGAAATTCGCCCGCGCAGCGATCCCGGAGTGGGGAGAATGGCTGTCCTGACACGCAGCATCAAAGAGGGATTTCTGACCTTTAAAACAGATGTCCATATCATTTACCGCCTTGCCACCATTTTCGTGCTTATATTCCTGCTGATCGGTGCGATCGTCATAGCGTCAACCATCACCATCCAGATAAACAGGAATATGAAAATAATGGGAACGATGAAAGCGTTTGGCTTTACCGGTCTCCAGTTCCTGTGGAAGTATCTGCTTTACGGAAATTCTGCTGTTGTCCTAGGAATGGTTCTCTCGATCGCCCTTGCCGCTGTGCTGCAGCAGATCATCAAATTCGTAATCGGAGATCTGTTTCTGGTAAAAACCGGTTTCTTCGCCTTTTACGTGGTACCTTATCTGGCCCTGGTCGGTCTGGAGATACTGATTGCCAGTGTAACCGCGGTCTCAGTGACAATGCACAAGATTCTGCGCATATCTGCCGTTGATCTGATGAGCGGCAATGATCGCCGGAACGCCAGATCAGCCGGGATGGCTCAGGATGCCGGCTCAGCTGCCGGAAAAAGAAAAGGCGGAGCCTGGCTTTATTCCAGACTTATTTTCCGGAATATGAAAAATGATCTGCCCCGCATTGTTACCTCTGTGATCATCATTGCGGGAAGCTGTCTTCTGATGGGACTCGGTATCACTCTGAAGGACTCACTGGATCATATGATGGTTCGTTCTGCGGCAGAGATATACCACTATGATCTGGAGGCAGAGCTGCTGTCCGGGCATAAAGAAAGCAGTATGCAGAACCTGATCCGATATCTGGAAGAGAAGAACGTATCGTATCTGAGAATGCACAAGAAAAACTGTATATATATCTGGTCTGATACAGAAGAATATGCTGCTGTGTTTTCCGGAGATGAAAGCCTTTTTTCGGAATTTATAGAACTTACCGGAACAGAGGGAGGCGAAAGAATCATTCCCGCCGGTTCTGACCTTATCGCAGATCAAAAAATGTTTGAACGGCTGCATCTGCAGGCCGGAGATACCATCACAGTCCGCGGTGATGATCTCAGGAAGCACAGTCTCACAATCAGCCATATCTGCAGGAATTATTATCCCCGCGCCCTGTTTCTGGGACCGGAAGCATATCGCGCGATATTCGGTGAAGATCCGGCAGATGAAGAAGCCGGGGCCGGCTCTGCTGTACTGATCCGGCTCTCGGGGACCGACAAAGAATCTTTTGCCGGGGAGCTTGCAGAACAGTTTCCGGAATTCGAAATTTCCTATACTGACCGGCTGCCCGATGCCTTTGAACCGATGTCACGGATATTCCATGTCGTCGTGTACATCCTGATCGGCCTGTCCGTTATCATGGCGGTTTTTGTACTGCTGAACCTGGTTGACATCTTCGTGAAACGCAGAAAAAATGAGCTGATTATTATGGCAGTGAACGGTTTTCCCTACAGAAAACAGATAGAATATCTGCTGATGGAAGCGATTGTCACCACTCTTTGCGGGCTGATACTCAGCGTATTCGCCGGATGGGCCATGACGGACATGGTAGTGCGGATTATCGAGATGGAAGAACTGATGCTGGTCAGATCTTTTGACCTGAATGCCTGGATTATTGCTGTTTCGATAGAAACTGTCTTTGCCGCGGTTATTTATATGTTTGCATTCCGGCAGCTGAGGCAGCTTGATATTACCGAATTAACAAGATAAAGGTCACGGAGTACGGTACTGCGCGTTCTCCAGCGCGCACAGTGCCGCACCCAGTGCTCCGCAGTACTGGGCCAGTTCGTCCGTCTTTATTTCCGCCTTCAGTTTTTCACTGATCGCCCTGACTACGCCCTTGTTTTTCGCAACGCCGCCTGTCATCATGTATTTCGGCCCGGCTTTCATGCGATTCACAAGGGCTGCTGTCTTTGACGCAACGGATTCGTTCAATCCATGTACGATATCGCAGGTTTCTTTGTTCTGCGCAATCAGGGAAACGATCTCTGATTCAGCAAACACGGTACATATGCTGGAAATAACGATGTCTTCTTTATATGTAAGACCTGCTTCCGCCATTTCATCTATAGACAGTTCCAGTGTACGGGCCATTATTTCGAGGAATCTCCCCGTTCCTGCGGCGCACTTGTCGTTCATGACAAAATTTGTTACATTTCCGGATTCGTTAAGGCAGATCACCTTGCTGTCCTGGCCGCCGATGTCTATGATTGTGCGCACCTGCGGATCCAGGAAGAATGCGCCTTTCGCGTGGCAGCTGATCTCCGTCACACTCTTATCTCCGGCGCTGACCGTATTGCGGCCATAGCCAGTGGTAACTATACCCGTCAACTGATCCGAAGTGATCCCGGCCTGCGCCAGAAGCTTCCCGAGGACATTTTCAAATGCGGTGGATGCCTTTGCTGAGGTCGGAACTATAGCCTTCGCGATGATGTTTTTCTTTCTGTCGATAAGCACGGCATCGGTACTTGTGCTGCCGATATCAACACCGGCAAAATAGCTCTTTTCTTCCTTCCCGGCTGTCGTTCCGGAAGAAGTTCCCGACGCCTGTCCTGATCCGGCAGTATAACCGGAATCGTTTTTCTGCAGCTGCCCGGATCCTGCAAGGCATTCTCCGAAAGCCTCCACTCTTGTTCCTGTCTGCAAGGCTGACTGATCCGAATAGTCTGTTTCAAGCTTAAGTATCGGTATATTCAGGGTGTTCCTGATATCTGCATATTCAAAACCATAGAAATCACAGAATTTTACGGTATGATAGATGACAGCCTTCAGATTTTCGTCATTGAACAGTTTCTTTCTGCCCGTGATATCATTCATCCTCATACATGGAATCTGACTCAGCAGACAGCGGGCATAATCGTCGATCCATTCTCCATTTGCCGCAGTTTTTTCTCCGGGTATCGGGACCGGGGCCAGATGCATTTCCGGGAGCAATTCATGCGGAAGTGCGGGCAGATATCTTCCTTCCGCACAACTCAGATTTCTCAGCTCCAGCGGCAGCAATTTTGACATTTTTGCCGCCAGTTCTTCGGGACAGCGTCCTCCGAGTATGGCGGCATAAGGACCGGTCCGGCCTTCGTACCTGTCCGGCCTGAATGCCCGGGCAAATATATCCGAACGAAAAGATGTTCCTTTGTATGTGCAGTAAGCCTCCGCCATTTTTTGAATCTCTTCTGCATACAGACGGACGGCGCAGTCCCCGTGGTCATGCGGCAGATCGCAGAAATAGAGAAAGTCGCAGATATTCATGTCCCGCAGGACCTCGTAAACAGTACGAATCATGTCACAGCAGTTCACAAGAACCAGCTCTTTCACTTTTCCAGCCAGCACTGCTTCAACGATGGACTTGCCAAAACCGCAGACATTCGGGTGCAGTATCTCTTCCGACCTGTCAAAGCGGTGGGGCACATAATTCAGGAGGACACATTCCCCCCCGCAGGCTTCGAGCAGCTCTACGGGTGTATACTTACAGACATAAAACAGTTTATTATCCATGTTTTTCCCTCAGCATCTCCAGAAAGGCATCCAGCCTTGTAGCAGCCTGTTCACTGCCGCCCCCGGTTCGGTCCACACTGTCGCCGTTCAGGATCAGCACAGGAATGCCTTCTTCTTCAAAACGTCGTTTCCCCTCACTGGCTGCCACTGCTGTCTTCTTGCAGCCCCAGTGGCAGAACCATATCGCTCCATGTGCCCCTGTCTCTTTTGCCATTTTAAGTGCGTGTTCCGTCCTTCGCGAGTGATCACCATTCAGCGAGCTGTAGACCATGCATTCTGCCATTGCCGTGTACGGATCTTCCGGATCAAAATCATTGAATTCCGATGTCGTCAGATCCATTCCCATGAGCTGAGCGCTTTTGCTGAATGTAAACGTTTTTTCCACACTCTGCATCCAGTGGGGGATCGTGTGAACCCAGTAGATCTTTGCCCCTTTGAAAGAGGCTGTTTTTTGGGCGTCTTTATAAGCCATCTCGGCATATTTCAGACTCTGAGGAGTTCCCCGGAGTACATTCATGGCTCCGAATTCATAGAGTGTGGTCGGCACATTCTGGAGAAACGTGTTTTTTCCCCTCTCGATCTGATACTTATGATAGAGATCCATTGTCCTCCGGCTTCTCTGCATGATTTCGATCAGTTTCTCCTCAGGAGGATGTTTCCCTGTCACTTTTTCCAGAAAACGATACAGTTCTTTAAACTGCCCTGCCACGTATTCCACGGCGGAGGGCCCCGGTGAATAGGGCACTTCTATCGTAAAATGAGGCACATTGTAATATGACGCCATGCGTTTGAACGTAAGCTGGTTCGCATCACATGCCAGATTAGAACTGATGATACACTTCGGTGCCGGCAGCATTCCGCTTTCAGCCGCACCTAAAAACACTCTGTGGTAGCTGCACAGAGTACCGGGAATACCATTTGCTTCCGTCTGGCCCAGCAACGTTCCGGCACATTCCGAAGCCGCAATAAAACTGGAATACGCCTCTGCATTATACGGAGCCAACCCGAACAGGTGAACCAGTTCACATGGCGTCAGGATACTGACTATGGCAGAGTTGCCTGGATCTTTCAGGGGAGCAAGTATCATATTCATCAGTATTCTTGCCAGATACACCCCGGAAGGAGCAAGTCTTCGGTCTGGCGCAATCCAGTTCCTGAGACTCACTGCCTGCCAGCCGGTTTTAAGAATCATCTGTGCCCTTTGCGGATCCGACGGAATACTGTTTTCTATTATTTTACCGAAAGCCTCTATGATTTTTGTGGTACCTGACCCCATAAAACATTACCGCCTTTTTTATATATCAGAAGTATTCTTAACTTTACGCTTCCTTTTCTCAATTATACGCTTTTTTTCAAAAGTGAAAACCCCGAATTTTATCAGACACTGTTTTGAGTAACGCAATACTGAAGAGCAAAATGCGCCGGTGACCTTTCGGATACCGGAATTCTTTCTGGTCCTGAGGCCAGAAGGATGGTTGCGACTAATGCGGGACAGACAGATTTAGAATGCCTGTTCTTTTTTTATGGCGATTGATCATTATATAGAATGATGATATAGTATATGTGTGATCTGCAACCCGGAAGAAGATAAGAAAATCTGATTTTAGGAAGGAAAAAATCTATGGACATTCAGTATCTGCTTTTTTTACAGAACATCCGGATGGCGACGGGAGGCGCATTTGATGAGTTTTTTAATGCCATTTCCAAGATCGCTGTAGATATTATGCCGTTCCTGCCGTTTATTGTTTTCTGGTGTGTGAGCAAAAAATGGGGCTATCGCTATCTGACAACACTGGGTGTCGGTGAACTGGTGAACGGAATTGTCAAACTGACAGTCTGTGCTTACCGTCCCTGGATCCGCTCGGATCTCATTCAACCGGCAGGGGATTCCAAAGTTGCTGCGACGGGTTATTCCTTCCCCAGCGGGCATACGATGATATCGACTCTAACGACATCCTGTTTTACAGAAGCCGTGAGTTGTGATTTCCCGGTAGCCGAAGGTATTTCATAACAGGCTTTATCACGAAGCCGTTTGACCCAGTTGTAGAAAGTACCTGGGTTGATATCATGCTGCATACACCATTGCTGATCGGAGAGGCCGCTGCTGCGGCATTCCATAACCAATGCGTACTGTTCGTCGGCGGATCTTCTGGGACTTCTCATAATGTTG
>CADCPK010000408.1 GCA_902803215.1 uncultured Lachnospiraceae bacterium | reverse complement strand
CGCCCATGTTGCCGAATGCCATCATCTGTACGTTGACAGCTGTTCCCCAGGAATACGGGATATCGTTGTCACGACGGTATACGTTTGCTCTCGGGTTGTCCCAGGAACGGAATACAGCCTTGATAGCGCCTACCAGCTGCTCCTTCGGGTCTGCCGGGAAGTCTACGCCGATCTTGTCTTTGTATTCAGCTTTGAACTGATTTGCGAGCTCTTTGAGATCGTCAGCTGTAAGGTCAACATCGAGTTTAACACCCTTCTGTTCCTTCATCTTATCGATCAGCTCTTCAAAATACTTCTTGCCGACTTCCATAACGACGTCGGAGTACATCTGGATAAATCTGCGATAGCAGTCCCATGCCCAACGGGGATTTCCGGATTTCTCAGCGAGAACATTGACAACGTCCTCATTCAGACCCAGGTTAAGAATAGTGTCCATCATACCCGGCATGGAAGCTCTTGCGCCGGAACGAACGGAAACAAGAAGGGGATTCTCTTTGTCGCCGAACTTTTTGCCGGTAACGCCTTCGAGTTTGGTGATGGCCTCATACACCTGTCCCATGATCTCGTCGTTGATCTGTCTTCCATCCTCGTAGTACTGTGTGCAGGCCTCAGTTGTGATAGTGAAGCCCTGGGGTACCGGAAGATTCAGGTTTGTCATTTCGGCAAGGTTTGCGCCTTTGCCGCCCAGAAGGTTTCTCATATCAGCTCTGCCTTCTGTAAACATGTAAACCCATTTTGCCATCTTGCTTTTTCCTCCTAAATTAATAATTGCTTCATATGTTAGTAATCCGCATATAATCATTCTATAGATTTCGCGCTCATTAGTCAAGTTGATTTCATACAAAGAAAAATAAAAAAATCATTATTCGCGAAAGAAAGGAAGCGCACCGCCGCAGCGGTGCGCTTACGTATGTTTCTATGAAGAATTATTATTTGCCGCGTTTTCTTGTTGTCTGGCGGCCGGTATTAAGAACGAGGTGTCTCGGAAGACCGTTGACCATAATCGGCTGGTAGTCGCCCTGGATAAGCGGACGGATGTAGTCGATAAAGTCTTCTGTCACGTAGTTGCCCTCTTTGTTCACCCAGTTGCGCGGAACGAGCTTCTCCTCGTTTGCGATGCGGTGTACGTCGTAGATTCCGGTTGCGGACATGTACGGATCGTCGGAGATACGGTCGATGACGACCATCTTGCCGGTGTCGCCTTCGTCTGCTGCCTTAACAGCAGCACCACCGACCATGAATGCCTCGTCGATGTCGACGCGGGAAGCCATATGAGAAGCACTTCTCTGCAGAGTGGAAAGCTCCACTGCTCTTGTCTTGCAGCCGATCTCGCCCTGCAGGAAGTTTGCCAGATAAGTGGCGGTTCCGGTAAGCTGTTTGTGGCCGAATGCATCGACATAGTCGCCCATGCTGCCGAGTTCGCCTACGTAACGGCCGTCAGCAAGCTTAATGCCTTCGGAGACGGCGATCACGATGGAGGATTTCTTTTTCAGCAGTTCTTTCACTTTCTCGAGGAATTTATCTACGTCAAAAGCGATCTCCGGAAGGTAGATGAGGTCCGGTCCTTCGCAGTCTTCCTGTTTTGCCAGCGCTGTTGCTCCGGTCAGCCATCCTGCGTTGCGTCCCATGATCTCCATGATGGTGATCATGTTCTTTTTGTAGGTAAGACCTTCTGCATCACGGATAACTTCCTTGGTGGATGCACCGATATATTTTGCAGCGCTGCCGAAGCCCGGTGTGTGGTCTGTAAGAGCAAGGTCATTGTCGATGGTCTTCGGTACACCCAGGAATTTCTGAGTATGGCCGGTCAGGATCGCGTAATCGGACAGCTTTTTGATCGTATCCATTGAATCGTTTCCGCCGATGTAGATGAATGCTTCGATCTCAAGCTTGTTGAGAATGTCAAAGATCTTCTCATAGATCTCTTTGTTCTCGTGGATCTCCGGAAGTTTAAAACGGCATGAGCCAAGAAACGCGGACGGTGTTCTTTTCAGGAGCTCGATGTCCAGCTCGGAATGAATCTGTGTGGACAGGTCGATATACTGCTCGTCCAGAAGGCCCTGTATGCCGTGAAGCATACCATAGACTTTGTCAAATCCACGTTCGATGGCATTCTTGTAAACGCCTGCAAGACTGGAATTGATAACCGATGTCGGACCGCCCGACTGCCCGACGATAATGTTACGTTTTTTGGCCATGATTATTTCCTCCTAACGCCAATTTGTTGTTCTTTATGTATCTGTTCGGTATTTCTGCCGATGTGATACATGAAACTTCACTGATATAGTGTATTAACACGACACGCAATATTGTAGCAACGAGGCCCGGCCGTGTCAAACAGTAATTT
>CADCPK010000407.1 GCA_902803215.1 uncultured Lachnospiraceae bacterium | reverse complement strand
GCTCGACTTCGGCAAAAGCGCAGAAGAACTGGGGAGACTGGTAAGAGGGCTTTGCCCGTGGCCGGGTGCGTACACTTACCTGAACGGAAAAACGCTGAAGATCTGGAAGAGCCGCGTGGAGGAGTCCGAAGAAGAGACCCCGGGCATTCCCGGTCAGATCCTTCGCACAGATCCCTCGGGCATCGCTGTATCGTGCGGAAAAGGAATCCTTGTCCTTACCGAGGTTCAGCTCGAGGGCCGCAAAAAGATGGCCGTGGACGCTTTCCTCAGAGGCTGCCGCATCGAAAGAGGGACAATGCTTGAAAATCTGAGAAACGAATAAGAAGAAAGGTGGTGCGGTTGTGGCAGGCACAGAAAACACAAGAGAGCTGGTACTTGATATCCTTCTGGCAATCGAAGACGGTGCGATGAGCCATATTGCCATAAGAGAATGCCTGAATAAATATCAGTTTCTTCCAAAACAGGACAGGGCTTTCATCACGCGCGTGTGCGAAGGAACTCTGGAATACCGCATCACTATCGATTACATATTGAATACCTATTCGAATGTCCCTGTAGACCGTATGAAGCCCGTGATCCGCGAGATCCTGCGGAGCGGCATCTATCAGCTGCGGTACATGGACAGTATTCCGGACAGTGCGGTGTGCAACGAGGCGGTCAAGCTGGCCCAGAAGAGAGGCTTTTATAATCTCAAGTCCTTTGTGAACGGTGTGCTCAGGAACGCGGCAAGGAGCATGTCCGAAATCGAGTTTCCGGCGCCGGAGAAAGAGCCTGTCCGTTCGCTGTCCGTCCGCTATTCCATGCCGGAATGGCTGGCCGCAAGATGGATAGAGGATTACGGTTTTGAGACCGCAGAGAAGATCATGGCCGATTTTCTCAGGGAAAAACCGGTGACAATAAGATGCAGGAAGACCGGGGATGAGCAGGAACGCATCGTGAGAAGCCTGGAAGAACAGGGAGTGAAGGTGCGGAAAGCACCGTATCTTCCGTATGCGTATCGCATCTCCGGATACAATCATCTGCTGATGCTTGATGCCTTTCGGGAAGGAAAGATCGTCGTACAGGATGTAAGTTCCATGCTGGCCGCGGAATGCTGTTCCCCCGAAAAAGGCAATTATATCATCGATGTCTGCGCCGCACCCGGCGGCAAAAGCATTCATCTGGGCGATCTGATGAACGGCTACGGAACCGTAGATGCCAGGGACATCAGTGCCGCCAAGGTACGCCTGATCGACGAGAATATTTCCCGCACAGGCTCCATCAACGTAAAGACCAAGGTGCAGGATGCAACGGTTTTTGACCTGGATGCCGAGAACCGGGCCGACATCGTCCTTGTCGACGCCCCCTGTTCCGGGTACGGCGTGATCGGACATAAGCCCGAGATCAAATATCGAATGACCTCTGAGAGAGAAAAGGATATCGTGAGCCTTCAGCGGGCCATCCTTTCGAGAGCGGTCGAGTATGTGAGGCCGCGCGGCGTACTGGTGTACAGCACCTGCACTATATCAAAAGAAGAGAACGAAGAAAACGTCAGATGGTTTCTCGAAAATCATCCGTTCCGGGCGGAGAGCCTCGATCCGTTCCTGCCTGAGGAACTGAGATGCGAAAGCAGTGCGCAGGGGCATCTGCAGCTGCTTCCGGGGGTCCACGACTGCGACGGTTTCTTTATCGCCCGCTTCAGGAGGCAATAAACGATGACGAACCCGGATATCAAATCCATGACGAAAGAGGAGCTGAAAGGCCTGATGGCGGAGATGGGAGAAAAGCCATTCCGCGCAGGCCAGATCTTCTCGTGGCTTCACCGGCATCATGCCGGAACATGGGATGAAATGACCAACCTTTCTGCCGGACTCCGCAGTAAGCTGTCAGATCATCCGCTTACCACGCTTGAGACCGTCGAAGTACAGCGGTCGAAGACCGACGGGACAGCCAAATATCTTTTCCGGCTTCCCGACAGCAACGTGATCGAGAGCGTGCTGATGCGGTATCACCATGGCAATTCGGTGTGCGTTTCCTCACAGGCAGGCTGCCGTATGGGCTGCCGCTTCTGCGCATCGACGCTCGGCGGCCTTTCCCGAAATCTTCAGGCATCCGAGATACTGGAACAGATCTACCGGATTCAGGAGGATACGGAAGAACGTGTCTCCCACGTGGTAGTGATGGGAACCGGGGAGCCGCTCGATAACTATGAAAATCTCATCCGCTTCCTGCGGCTGATCACCGACCCTGACGGTGCGGGGCTCAGCCAGAGGAACATCACGGTCTCGACATGCGGACTCGTACCGCAGATCTATGCGCTTGCAGAGGAAAAACTGCAGATCACACTGGCGATATCGCTGCACGCGCCTAACGACGAGATCCGAAAGAGCCTGATGCCTGTTGCAAACCGTTTTACGATCGACGAAGTGCTTGAGGCATGCAGGTCTTATTTTGACACTACCGGAAGACGCATAACATTTGAGTACAGTCTGGCGCAGGGGGTCAATGACAGCGCGGAAAACGCGAAAGAGCTTGCGGCAAGACTCAAGGGTTTTCCGTGTCATGTCAATCTGATCCCGGTGAATCCCGTGGCGGAACGGGGATATCGCCGAAGCACCCGTGATAAGGTGGCGGATTTCAAAAATAAACTTGAAAAATATGGAATAAATGTTACTATTAGAAGAGAAATGGGCTCCGATATTGACGGCGCCTGTGGACAATTAAGAAAGAAATATGCAGAGAAAGTCCTTTAAAAAGGCGGCTGCATAGAGAATACAGCCGTCCTCTGTTTAAGGGGAAGGCGGAAAGCGAGAGACAGGATGAGGATTTATTCGGCTACCGATGTCGGACAAAAGCGGGAAATGAATCAGGATTATGTTTTCACTTCGGACGTTCCTGTCGGACATTTGCCCAACCTGTTTGTGGTTGCGGATGGAATGGGCGGTCACAATGCCGGGGACTACGCTTCATCTCATGGTGTTCTCACCCTTGTCGACGAGATAACCGTCGATGCGGAATACAATCCCGTTAAAGTGATAAGACACGCAATCGAACGGGCAAATGCCGAAATCCTCGGCAAGGCAGACGAGGACGAAAGCTACCGCGGCATGGGAACGACCATGGTTGTAGCCACGATCATTGGAGGCTTCCTTTACGTCGCGAATATCGGCGACAGCAGACTTTACGTTATCAATAAAGAAATTCAGCAGGTCACCAGAGATCATTCGCTGGTACAGGAGATGGTCAGACTCGGAGAGATCAACGCGGAAGAGGCGAGGACTCATCCCAAAAAGAATATCATCACCAGAGCGCTGGGCGCTGAGAAAACGGTGGATGTGGACTTTTTCGATCTGAAGCTTGAGGAAGGGAGCGTCATCCTGATGTGCTCGGACGGCCTCAGCAATATGGTCGAAGACAAGAAGCTGGAAGAGATTGTTCTGACGGAAGGCATCTCTCTGGAAGAGAAGGGCAGGACCCTTGTCAGGGAGGCTAACAGCAACGGAGGGAAGGACAATATCGCGATTATTCTCATAGAGCCATTTGCAAGTGAGGTGGAAGCATGTTAAACACCGGAACAATTATAGCGGAGAGATATGAAATTCTGTCGAAGGTCGGAACCGGCGGAATGGCAGATGTCTATAAAGCCAAGGATCATAAGCTGAACCGTTTTGTGGCAGTCAAGGTCCTTAAGCCCGAATTCCGTGAGGACAGAACTTTCATTCGAAAATTCAAGAGTGAGGCACAGGCGGCAGCCGGGCTTACACATCCGAACATCGTCAATGTTTTCGACGTCGGCGATGATGAGGGTGTATATTACATCGTAATGGAGCTGATCGAAGGCATTACCCTGAAGGAATACATTTCCAAAAAGGGAAAACTGTCGGTAAAGGAAGCCACCAGTATTGCCATTCAGGTCTCCATGGGGCTTAATGCCGCGCACAATCATAAGATCGTACATCGGGATGTCAAGCCGCAGAATATCATCATTTCGACAGACGGCAAAGTCAAGGTGACGGATTTCGGCATTGCCAGGGCGGCTTCGAGCAACACCATCAGCTCCAATGTGATGGGGTCCGTGCACTACAGTTCACCCGAACAGGTCCGCGGCGGTTACAGCGACGAAAAGAGCGATATTTATTCGCTGGGCATCACCATCTACGAGATGGTCACCGGCAGGGTACCCTTTGACGGCGATACCACCGTATCGATCGCGATCAAACATCTGCAGGAGGAGATGGTTCCTCCGAGTGCCTACGCGCCTGATCTTCCGTACAGCCTTGAGCAGATCATTTACAAGTGTACGCAGAAGAGCGTAGACCGCAGATACAACAATATGGAAGAGGTCATTGCGGACCTCAAGCGTTCTCTGGTCGATCCCCAGGGCGATTTTGTCAAACTCAATTCTGTGGATACAGCGGCAAAAACGCTCGTGATCTCGGACGAAGAGCTGGGTGAGATCAAACAGACCTCCAACAAAAAGCAGCTGGAAGAAGTCGAAGAGGTCGAAAAAGAGATCAGACGCGAAAAGGAAAAACAGGAAGAGAAAGGGCCTAAGCAGCCTCCCCGCAACAAAAAGAAGAGAAAACATAAGACAAGGCTTGTGCCTATCATTCTTCTCTGTCTGGGGATTGCGGCTCTGGTGGCCGTTATCTATACCATTATCAGAATGTCCGGTCTTTTCGGAACCGGAGAAGATCCGGCAGTACAGACGACGGTCGTCGAAGCACCTACCGAGGCGCCCGAAGATACTGCAATCATCGTTCCCGAGCTGACAGGCATGACAGAGGATGAGGCAAAAGAGGTTCTGAGCGAGCTGAACATCGGACTCCAGTTCAGCGGTGAGGAAGCATCCACACTGGACCAGGGTCTGATCAGCAGGACCGATCCGGCAGCCGGAACGCAGGTGGAGGAAAACACCACCATTCGTTTCTATCTCAGCAAGGGCGATACCGCACTGACCATTCCGGGCTACACCGACGTGAGCGCGATTCAGTTCCAAAACGAGCTGGAGGATATGGGGCTCAGTGTGACT
>CADCPK010000406.1 GCA_902803215.1 uncultured Lachnospiraceae bacterium | reverse complement strand
GGACAAGCAGATCAAACAGCTTGCCGGCATGCGAGGCCTGATGGCAGATACCACAGGTCACACTATCGAGCTTCCCATCAAGTCGAACTTCCGTGAAGGTCTGGACGTTCTGGAATACTTCATGTCGGCGCACGGTGCACGAAAAGGTATGTCCGATACCGCTCTTCGTACCGCCGACTCGGGATATCTTACCAGACGTCTGGTAGACGTTTCTCAGGAGCAGATCATCCGTGAGACGGATTGCTGTGAGAATCGTTCCGAAATCTCCGGTATGTATGTCAGCACTTTCAGTGATGGAAAAGAAATCATTGAGAGCCTTCAGGAACGTATTACAGGAAGATATTCCTGTGAGACGATCAGCGATAAGGACGGCAACGTCATTGTCAAGCGCAATCACATGATCACACCCGCCCGTGCGGCCCGTATCATGAAAGAAGGCGTTTCCGAGGACGGCGGTCCGATCGAGAAAGTGAAGATCCGTACGATCCTGACCTGTAAGTGCAAGGTCGGTATCTGTGCGAAATGCTACGGCGCAAATATGGCTACAGGTGAAGCGGTACAGGTCGGTGAGTCGGTAGGTATCATCGCAGCTCAGTCTATCGGTGAGCCCGGTACACAGCTGACCATGCGTACATTCCACAGCGGCGGTGTTGCCGGCGGTGATATCACACAGGGTCTTCCCCGTGTCGAGGAGCTTTTCGAGGCCCGTAAGCCGAAAGGTCTTGCGATCATTACCGAGATCAAGGGCTATGCGACGCTCAACGATACCAAGAAGAAACGTGAAGTGATCGTTACCGATCCGGACAGCGGAGATTCCAAGACCTATCTGATCCCCTACAGTTCAAGGATCAAAGATGTCGACGGAAAGCTGCTCGAGGCCGGCGACGAGATCACCGAAGGTTCGGTCAACCCGCACGATATCCTGCGCATCAAAGGTGTCCGCGCCGTTCAGGACTACATGCTCCGTGAGGTACAGAGAGTTTACAGACTCCAGGGTGTTGAGATCAACGACAAGCATATCGAGGTAATCGTTCGCCGTATGCTGAAGAAGATCCTTGTAGAGGATAACGGAGATTCCGATCTTCTTCCCGGCACTCATGTCGATGTCCTTGAGTTCGAGGATATCAACGAGAAGCTGATCGAGGAAGGCAAGAATCCTGCGGTGGGCAAGCAGGTACTGCTTGGTATCACCAAGGCTTCTCTTGCGACAGATTCGTTCCTTTCCGCTGCATCCTTCCAGGAGACCACCAAGGTTCTTACCGAAGCGGCGATCAAGGGCAAGGTCGACCACCTGATCGGTCTGAAAGAGAACGTCATCATCGGTAAGCTGATCCCGGCAGGAACCGGTCTGAAACGCTACAGCCGCATCAAGCTGGATACCGGAGAACCGGAAGAGACCATCGAAGAACAGAAAGAGGAGCGGAACTTGATTGCTTCCGCGCCGGAAGAAGAGCCGGATGCGATAGACTTTGGCGATGATATCTTCGAAGACGATTTTCCGGAAGATGAGGAGCAGGATGAGGAGACAATTCCTGAGGAATAAACAATAGATGTGAAAGACTGATCGTTACGATCATGTCCGAATGAACCCAAAGAGCTGCATTAGCCGGAAATATCATTGCCGGCAAATGCAGCTTTTGTGTCTTAACTGTGAAATCGATCATGATAGAGCAATAATGTCTATCCAAAACTACAAAAGTGTGCTTTGACAATGATATAATGAGATTGTTCAGAACAGATACCATATAATAAGGTAAAGCGACAGGAATGAAAGGAGGTATGACCATGGACATGAACATGCCGGTTTCACCCTGGCCTGAATGGGAGATCATTTCGAAGATCGGAGAAGGATCCTACGGCTGTGTGTACAAAGCGGCGCGTTCGGAACAGGGAAATACCTTCTACTCCGCGATCAAAGTGATCAGTGTCCCGGGCAGCAGGGAAGAACTCAACACGGTATTGTCAGAAGCGGGGGATGAGAACTCCGCACGGCAGTATTTTGAAAATATGATGAAGGACTGTATCCGGGAAATCAGCACCATGGAATACTTCCGGGGAAATTCGTATATAGTATCGGTGGAAGACTATAAGGTCACCGAATATCTGGACGAGATCGGCTGGGATATTTTTATCCGGATGGAGTATCTGAAAAGCTTTTACGACCATTTTGAGGAACGCGAATGTACAGAAGATGCCGTGCTGAAACTGGGTACGGACATCTGCAGAGCACTGGGCTATCTGGATCAGATGCAGATCATACACCGGGACATCAAGCCCGAGAACATTTTTGTATCTCCTTTCGGCGACTATAAGCTTGGTGACTTCGGTATTGCAAAGGAAAACCTGCGCACGCTGGGCACTTTTTCACAGAAGGGTACATACACATACATGGCGCCCGAAGTGTATCATGGCGGGCGGTATGATTCGCGTGCCGACATCTATTCTCTGGGCATCGTTCTTTACAAAATGCTGAATCATAACAGAGTTCCGTTTGTCAGTTCCGACAAGCAGCTGATCACACACTACGACAAGGAAAAGGCTCTGGAAAAAAGAATGCAGGGCGAAGTTCTCCCGCCGCCGGCTGCCGCGAGCAGCGAGATGTCTTCGATCGTTTTGAAAGCATGTGCTTTCGACCCCAACGACAGGTATCAAAGTGCAAAGGACATGCTGCACGATCTGGAGCTTCTGGCAGCAGGAAGAAGATCCGAGTCGTGCTACAGCTGGGAAAAGAAGGATAAAGAGAAAGAGCAGAAGCCGGAAGACCGGCAGGAGATCCCTGCAGAACAGACAGTAAAAACAGGCGAAGCGGAACAGTCGGAGACAAAGAGAGGATTTCGGCGTGTGCTTCCCTGGGCGATCGCTGTAATTGCAGTTGCTGCCATTGTGAGCGTCGCGGTAGGTACATATATACGCAGCACTCTTGTGAACACAGTAAGGGAGCAGACTGCACAGATGCTGATCTCACTGCAGTCGCAGAGCGAGGTTCAGCCGGAGGATTCGAGTCAGGACTTTGCTTCATCGATCGAACTGATCAGTGCAAGAGCTGCGGAGATCGTAACCGAGCTTCCTGCGGATACCGTAAAAGGAAGCAAAGGAAAGGTTCAAAAATACTATAATGACGAAGGCGAACTCAGAAAAGTGCTCGTGTATCCCGAGGAATCGGCCGAACATCTTTATGAGGAATACTACTACTGGAACGGAAGTCTGTTCTTTGCCTATATCTGGGACAATGACGGCGAGGAGATGTATTATTATCGCGACGGTATTCTGATCAGATATATCGACAGGGACGGTGAAGTACACGATGACGTGAGAGATAATGAGGAATATGTGGAACGTGGAGACAGATATTGGTACAATTCGATCCTCAGGCGTGAATCCTGAGTGCAGCAGGCGGTCGAAGGGAGGTGGCTTATGATATATAATATTGATTATGCATATACTTCTAATGTCGGACTGGTACGTGGAAATCAGGAAGATAATTTCTGGTGTGACGGAAGCTTTATGCCGCAGGTGAACAGCGGGACAGCCGGAGTATTTACGGGAACGATGAACGCAGAGGACGTTCCGGCGTTCGCAGTATTTGACGGCATGGGCGGAGAGAGCTTCGGCGAAGCGGCATCCTGGCTGGCAGCGGAAGGATTTGATGAATATTACAAGGAAAATAAGAAAAAATTCAGGCAGGATCCCAGGATTTATACGGAAGAAGTCAGCAAACATATGAATCGAAAGGTGTGTGCTTTTGCTGAGGAGAATCACATTCGATCGATGGGAAGCACATCGGTGATGGTCCTGTTTGGGGATGACTGGTTTGCGGCTTCCAATCTGGGGGACAGCCGAATATACACATTAACAGATAAAAAGCTCCTGCAGATATCTACCGATCATGTGTTCAGGGGAGGAGGCTACCGTAAACCTCCGCTGGTCCAGTATCTTGGTCTGGAAGAGTCGGAGGGCGATCTTGAGCCTTCGTTTGTGAGAGAAAAGATAACCCCCGGTATGCGGATCCTTCTGTGCTCGGACGGTGTGACCGATATGATCGAGGAAGATGAGCTGGAGAAGCTGATGTCAATGGAAGAAAGCGTGGAAAAAACTGCGGAAGTGATCCTGAATACGGCTTTGGAGCACGGTGGGAGAGACAATACCACACTGATCCTGCTCCAGGCATCGGGAGGACAGGAAAAACAGGGGTTCGGCGCTTTTCTTCGAGGTCTGTTCGGGAGGAAGAAAAAAAGTGAGCAATAGGATGCAGGATCTGGATTTTGAGCAGAATGTTGCGTTCGACTCCGTAAAAGACTATGAATTTACGCGGAAAGCTGCGCGCAGATTCCGCCAGGTCGTCAGCCTCGACACGTTTGAGGACGAGGATGCCGACGTCATCTTTAACTATCTGTACAAAGAGATGGAGCTCGTCTCGTTCGGTGATCACCTGAAACGGTATATTTATGAGCGGGCCGGGATCGAGGAACCCTTTCAGGAAGTACCTCAGGAGGTCTACCGCGAGATCGTGACCGACTCGTTCCGCGAGACGTTCACGCCAAAATCCATGACACCGACATCGGCCAAACTGTCGTCGCTTGCCAACAACTGGCTCACCCAGGCTTCGGTAAAGCGCGATACGGTCTTTCTGCTTGGCTTTGGCCTCAGGATGAGCGCCGAGGACGTCTCGGATTTTCTGATCAGGGTGTTGAAGGAACAGGATTTTGACCTGAATAATCCCGACGAGGTGATCTATTATTACTGCCTTTCCCACAAGCTGGGATATCCGAAGGCGGAAGAACTGCGAAAGGCATATGCCGATCTGCCTCCTGCGGAGAAGCCTGACAGGCCGTACACCGGAGCACCGGTGCTTGAGAACGAGCAGCAGCTGCTCGAATATCTTGCCGGGCTGAAGGCAGGGTTTGACGACCCGCTTTCGGAGAAGAACCGGGCATTCCGGGAGTTCATGCTTCTGTACGAAAAAGCCCGCGGGATCGTGGCCGGCATGTACATGCAGGACGAAGAAGAAAAAAAGAGCGGATATGTCTGGAAAGCGGAAGATATCACTCCTTCCGACATGGAAAAAGTGATCTGCAGCGGCATACCGATCAACAGCATGGGAAACCTGAAGAAAATGTCCGCGTCGATCCTGTCGAAGCACTTCAGCCAGAAGCGGTTCAGCCGGCAGCGGATCACCAATATCCTGAATCATAAATTTCCGGTAGAGCGGTTCGATCTGATCACCCTCGAGTTTTTTGTGATCTCACAGGAGATGGAGGACGACGATCCGTTTACCAGGTACAGGGAGTTCCTGGACAGGATCCAGAAGATTTTGAAAGACTGCGGGATGGGGGAGATCTATATCGTCAACCCCTACGAATGCTTCATACTGATGTGTCTCCTTACGGACTGCCCGATGGCGGTGTTTTCGGAGATATGGGAGATGTCGTATGAGGAGAGGTGAAACAGGAAAACACACGGGGAAAACACACGGGGACGGTCCTTTTGTGTTCGTGGACATACAGGATGAAGAGAAGCACTATTTGCTCCTCTCCATCCTGTGTGCACGAACACAAAAGGACCGTCCCCGTGTGTTTTCCCCGTGTGTTTTCCTGTTTCAACCGTTAAAATAATTATATATAGCTACAGAGCTCGACGCGATCGTCCCCTGTGCCGAACCTGCGGCGGAGAGATTCTCGGACATAAAGACGATGACGCAGTCGGTCTTTCCGGTATCGTAGATGATACCTGCATCGTTCTCGACATCGCCCAGCTCGCCGGTCTTGTTGGCTACGTTGACGCCGGCCGGCATCTGTGCCGGAATTTTGTTGCGGCGGGTCTGCTGTTTGAGAAGGTTGAACATGTCTTCGCAGTGTGACAGAGTGGAGTCGGTCCTGGTGCCTGCACACACTTCGTAGATCTCTCTGAGCAGATGACCGCAGTCCTCAACGGTCGTATAGTTGTCACCGTTATCCCTGGGGGCGAGAAGAAGTCTGCCCATGGAGGTTCCGGTGTAACCGTGTGCCTGACAGAATGCGTTGACTACTCCCATACCGGCTCCGCTGTCGCCACCGCCGAGATAGTTGACGAGCTGATTGGCAGCATCGTTGTCGCTGACGGTGATCATAGGATAAAGAAGGTTGTCGAGCGATGCGGCTCCGTATGTGGCGGCAAGAGAATCATACCTCTCGTACACCGCGCCCATGATGAACAGCTTGATCAGGCTGGCTGCCTGCATCGGCTGACCGGGGCTGAAGAAGCCTTCGGATCCCTGTGCGCCCTGCGGCAGGCTGCATACGTAACATGCCCAGCTGCCGTTGCCCTGCGGGATCCCATTTTGGATCTGGCTCAGCAGATCGTCCAGAGAAGAGTCCGGAACTTTGCTGAAAGCAGAACCTTCATCGGTGCTCGGCGGTTTTAAGGTACCCTGATTATCCATAGTATCTGCTACGGGAGCTTCCGCATCGGCCGAGGCGGCTGCCGCGTCTTCAGAAGAACCGAAGACAGATGAGCCGAAGACGGAAGAAGGGATACTGAGCGATACGACGCACACGGCCAGAAGCGGTGCGAAACGTGATAGTTTTCGGGTAATTTTCATTTTTCAGGTCCTCCCCTTTTTTTATTTCTTCCTATTATAAATAACTAATTTGAAAATTGCAATTACTATTCACAGCCGAATTGCGCACTTGCTGCGCGATTGCGGACTAAAATAGTAAAGCATGCAGGGGATTCGCAGTCTATGGATTGCGAATAGTAACAAAAATGCAATAAGAAGTGCTTGACACGATAATATGAACACGATATAATGAGCAAGCGTGCGAGCCATAAAGGCTTTTTTTGGTGCGCACAAATACTTTAGACTAATAGCAGCCGCAAGAAACCTGTTATGGAGTATTCAACCGGGAGGTGAAAAGGAATGCCAACATTTAACCAGTTAGTAAAGCAGGGACGTCAGACAGCTGTCAAGAAATCTACAGCACCGGCTCTGCAGAGAACCTTCAACTCTTTGAGGAAAAAAGCAGTTGCGCAGTCCGCACCCCAGAAACGTGGAGTGTGTACAGCTGTAAAGACCGCTACACCTAAGAAACCTAACTCGGCTCTGAGAAAGATCGCCAGAGTTCGTCTCTCCAACGGAATCGAAGTTACAAGCTACATTCCGGGAGAAGGCCACAACCTTCAGGAGCACAGCGTTGTCCTGATCCGCGGCGGCAGGGTTAAAGACCTGCCCGGTACCAGATATCATATTATCAGAGGTACCCTTGATACCGCAGGTGTTGCCAACAGAAGACAGGCCCGTTCCAAATACGGCGCCAAGAGACCAAAAGTTAAAAAATAATGTATCTGTAAGGATACAAAGTAATGCTTAGGTAATTCGTATATCACAGATTCACCCCGATGTTTATTTGTACGGTATACTCCATATTCCCCGGCGGCTGCGGGTAAATAGAGGACTTTACCGGAACGAACACAGAGACGGATGTGAGTACCGATGATATAATCCTGATGATTAAGGAGGGAAGTAACGTGCCACGTAAAGGACATACTCAGAAAAGAGACGTTCTGGCAGATCCGGTTTACAATAACAAAGTGGTCACCAAGCTTATCAACAATATTATGCTGGATGGCAAAAAAGGTGTAGCGCAGAAGATTGTTTACGGTGCATTTGCCAGAGTAGAAGAGAAGTCGGGCAAACCGGCTGTAGAAGCATTTGAGGAAGCTATGAACAACATCATGCCGCTCCTCGAGGTAAAAGCAAGACGTATCGGTGGTGCAACCTACCAGGTTCCGATCGAAGTCAGAGCTGACAGGCGTCAGGCACTGGCACTTCGCTGGCTCACCATGTTCTCCCGCAAGAGAGGCGAGAAGACCATGGAGGAGAAACTTGCGAATGAGATTCTTGATGCAATGAACAACACCGGTTCGTCTGTCAAGAGAAAAGAAGATATGCATAAGATGGCAGAGGCGAACAAGGCATTTGCTCACTATCGCTTCTGATATTGAGGAGGAAAACTTTTGGCTGGAACAGAAGGAAGAGAATATCCATTAGAGAGAACCAGAAACATTGGTATTATGGCTCATATCGATGCGGGTAAAACAACTCTTACAGAACGTATCCTTTATTACACGGGTGTCAACTATAAGATCGGTGATACTCATGAGGGAACTGCAACCATGGACTGGATGGAGCAGGAGCAGGAGCGTGGTATTACCATCACTTCGGCCGCTACCACATGTCATTGGACTCTGCAGGAAAACAATAAGAATAAACCGGGGGCTCTGGAGCATCGTATCAACATCATTGATACCCCGGGCCATGTTGACTTTACGGTAGAGGTTGAACGTTCCCTTCGCGTACTCGACGGTGCTGTCGGCGTTTTCTGTGCTAAAGGCGGTGTTGAACCGCAGTCCGAAAATGTCTGGCGGCAGGCTGACACCTACAATGTACCGCGTATGGCATTCATCAACAAGATGGATATCCTTGGCGCGAACTTCTACGGAGCGGTGGAACAGATCAAGACCCGTCTGGGCAAGAACGCGATCTGCCTGCAGCTGCCGATCGGAAAAGAGGACGAGTTCAAGGGAATTATCGATCTGTTTGAGATGAAAGCCTACATCTACAATGATGACAAGGGCGAAGATATTTCCATCGAAGAGATTCCGGAAGACATGAAAGAGGACGCTGAGCTCTATCGTACCGAGATGATCGAGAAGATCTGCGAGCTCGACGACGATCTGATGATGGAATATCTGGAGGGCGAAGAGCCTTCGACAGAAGCTCTGAAAGCAGCGCTCAGGAAGGGCACATGCGAGTGTGCGGCTGTCCCGGTTTGCTGCGGTTCCGCGTACAGGAACAAAGGTGTGCAGAAGATGCTGGATGCAGTTATCGAGTACATGCCGGCTCCGACGGACATTCCTCCGATCGAAGGCGTGGATGCTGACGGAAATGCTGTAGTCAGACATTCATCTGACGAAGAGCCGTTCTCCGCGCTTGCATTTAAGATTATGACTGACCCGTTTGTCGGCAAGCTCGCTTATTTCCGCGTTTATTCCGGAACGATGAATTCGGGCTCCTACATCCTGAATGCCACCAAGAACAAGAAGGAGCGTGTAGGCCGAATCCTGCAGATGCATGCCAACAAGCGTATGGAACTGGAAAAGGTTTATTCCGGTGATATCGCCGCAGCGATCGGATTCAAGTTCACCACCACAGGTGACACGATCTGCGACGAGCAGCATCCGGTAATCCTGGAATCCATGGAGTTCCCGGAGCCTGTTATCGAGCTGGCCATCGAGCCCAAGACGAAAGCAGGACAGGGCAAGCTGGGTGAGGCACTTGCCAAGCTTGCTGAGGAGGATCCCACATTCCGTGCACATACAGACAAAGAGACCGGTCAGACCATCATCGCAGGTATGGGTGAGCTTCATCTGGAGATCATCGTTGACCGTCTGCTGAGAGAGTTCAAGGTAGAGGCTAACGTAGGTGCTCCCCAGGTTGCTTATAAAGAGACCATCACCAAAGAAGTCGACGTCGACAGCAAGTATGCTAAGCAGTCCGGCGGCCGCGGCCAGTACGGTCACTGTAAAGTCAAATTTGCTCCGATGGATGCCAACGGCGAAGAACTGTACAAGTTCGAGTCGACGGTTGTCGGCGGCGCGATCCCGAAAGAATATATCCCGGCGGTCGGCGAAGGTATCGAGGAAGCCATGAAGGCAGGTATCCTTGGCGGATATCCGGTTGTCGGTATCGCCGCAAATGTCTACGATGGTTCTTATCATGAGGTCGACTCCTCTGAGATGGCATTCCACATTGCAGGTTCTCTTGCATTCAAGGATGCTATGAAGAAGGCAGCTCCGATCCTTCTTGAGCCGATCATGAAGGTCGAGGTTACTACACCTGAGGATTACATGGGCGATGTTATCGGTGACATCAACTCCCGTCGTGGACGTATCGAGGGTATGGACGATATCGGCGGCGGTAAGATGATCCGTGGATTCGTTCCGCTTTCCGAGATGTTCGGATATGCGACCGACCTGCGTTCGAGAACACAGGGCCGTGGTAACTACTCCATGTTCTTCGAAAAGTATGAGCCGGTTCCGAAGTCGGTGGCAGAAAAGGTTCTGCACACAAAAGATTGATATAAAAGCTGTTTTATCATGCTTTTGACGGGTAAATTCCGTTATAAACTGCTTGCAAATATCCCTGACATGCAATATAATCAGGGATAGCAGGTCTGAAACCGAAATCAACAGCCCAAGGAAGGGCAAATTTCAAGGAGGAAATTTTAAAATGGCAAAAGCTAAGTTTGAGAGAACAAAACCGCATTGTAACATTGGTACCATCGGCCACGTAGACCATGGTAAAACAACCCTGACCGCTGCTATTACAAAGGTTCTGGCTGAGAGAGTTGCCGGTAACGTTGTAACAGATTTCGATAAGATCGACAAAGCTCCGGAAGAGAGAGAGCGTGGTATCACTATCTCTACCGCTCACGTTGAGTACGAGACCGAGAAGAGACACTATGCACATGTCGACTGCCCAGGCCATGCTGACTATGTAAAGAACATGATCACAGGTGCTGCTCAGATGGACGGCGCTATCCTCGTTGTTGCTGCTACTGACGGTGTTATGGCTCAGACAAAAGAGCACATCCTTCTTTCCCGTCAGGTTGGTGTTCCCTATATCGTAGTTTTCCTTAACAAATGCGATATGGTTGACGACGATGAGCTGATCGAGCTCGTTGAGATGGAAGTAACCGAGGCTCTTGAGGAGTACGGTTTCGAGGGCTGCCCGATCGTTAAGGGTTCTGCTCTTAAGGCTCTTGAGGAGCCCAATGGCGAGTGGGGCGACAAGGTTATGGAGCTTATGAAGACGGTTGATGAGTACATCCCGACTCCTGAGCGTGATACCGACAAGCCGTTCCTTATGCCTGTTGAGGACGTATTCACCATCACCGGTCGTGGTACCGTTGCTACCGGCCGTGTAGAGCGTGGTACACTGCACCTGAATGATCCGCTTGAGATCCTTGGTATCAAGGAAGATAAGCTCAATACCGTTGTAACCGGTATCGAGATGTTCCGTAAGCTTCTGGATGAGGCTCGTGCAGGTGATAACATCGGTGCACTGCTTCGTGGTATCAACCGTGATCAGGTAGAAAAGGGACAGGT
>CADCPK010000405.1 GCA_902803215.1 uncultured Lachnospiraceae bacterium | reverse complement strand
TCGGGAACCGGAACATTGCCGCACTTCGGGCAATGGATGATCGGGATGGGCTCGCCCCAGTATCTCTGGCGGGAGAACACCCAGTCACGCAGTTTATAATTGGTAGTCTTCTTGCCGAGTCCTCTCTCCTCGATGATCATCGGAGCCTCTTTCTTGAGGACTGCGGATTCCATTCCGTTCCACTCGCCGGAATTAATCATGGTACCCACAGCATCTGTATAAGCCTCGGTCATGTTCTCGATCTCTTTGCCATCCTTTGCGATGACCTGGATGATCGGGATATTGAACTTGGTCGCGAATTCAAAGTCACGGTCGTCGTGTGCCGGCACGCACATGATGGCGCCGGTACCGTAGTCGGCCAGAACATAGTCGGAAAGCCAGATCGGGATCTTCTCTCCGTTCATCGGATTCACCGCATAGCTGCCGGTAAACACGCCTGTCTTTTCTTTATCCTGCAGACGGTCGACGTTGGACTTCATAGAAGCATCGAAGATATATTTCTCGACTGCCTCGCGGGTCTCATCCGTTGCGAGGGAAGCAGCCAGAGCGTGCTCGGGTGCAAGTACCATGAAGGTCGCACCGAACAGGGTGTCGGGACGTGTGGTGTAGACCGTGATCTTCTCATCGCGTCCGAATACCGGGAACTCTACCTCTGCACCGTAGGATTTGCCGATCCAGTCGGTCTGCATCTTTTTGACCTTCTCGGGCCAGTCGAGCTTGTCGAGGTCGTTCAGCAGTCTGTCCGCATATTTGGTGATGCGGAGCATCCACTGGCGAAGGTTCTTCTTGGTGACCGGTGAACCGCAGCGCTCGCAAACGCCGTTCACCACTTCTTCGTTGGCCAGGCCGGTCTTACAGGACGGGCACCAGTTGATCGGGAATTCCTTCTCGTAAGCAAGTCCTGCTTTGAACATCTTCACAAAGATCCACTGGGTCCATTTGTAGAACTCCGGATCGGTCGTGTTGACTTCCATATCCCAGTCATAGATCGCAGCGATATCGTTGATCTGCTTCTTGATATTCTTTACATTCTGAGCGGTAGAGATGGCCGGATGTACACCCATCTTGATGGCATAGTTCTCGGCCGGAAGACCGAATGCGTCCCAGCCCATCGGATGGATCAGGTAATAGCCCTGAAGCATCTTGTAACGGCTCCAGACATCCGAAATGACATAGCCTCTCCAATGTCCCACATGAAGTCCGTTGCCGGACGGATACGGAAACATATCCAGGCAGTAATATTTGGGTTTCTTTCCATCATTTACATTGACCGGGTTCTTCTCCCAGTTCACGCGCCATTTTGCTTCAATGGCCTTGTGGTTGTACGGTACAGCCATGTCTTTTGTATCCTCCTGTCTATTGCTCTCAAACCGGCTGCGACGTTAATCGGGCCAGTTAAATTCACTGTATGCGTTCTCGTCATCCTCGTCGGCCGCCCAGGTAAACATGGTCCAGCCGCCGTTCTCCTCTTTCTTCTCTTCTTCTTTCGGGGACTCAGCCTCTTCGCCCGATGTCTCTCCGGCTCCGGATGTGCTCTCGTCCTCCTCGGGTTCTATACCGAACAGCGCATTGACAAACGCGTCTGCATCGAACTTCTGCAGGTCGTCGATCTTCTCGCCGACGCCGATATATTTAACCGGAATATCCAGCTCAGACTGGATAGCGATGGCGATTCCGCCCTTGGCCGTTCCGTCAAGTTTGGTGAGGATGATGCCGCTCACATTCGCCACCTCGGCGAACTGCCTCGCCTGGGCAAGTGCGTTCTGTCCGGTCGTACCGTCCAGGACGACCAGCGTCTCCAGATAAGCTTCGGGGTATTCCTTGTCGAGAATACGGTAAATCTTTCGAAGCTCCTCCATGAGATTCTTCTTATTATGAAGGCGTCCCGCCGTATCGCAGATCAGCACATCCGCATTACGGGCTTTAGCCGCCGCCACCGCATCGTACACGACAGATGCGGGATCTGCTCCCTCCTGTCCACCGATGATCTCTACACCTGCACGGTGTGCCCACTCGGTCAGCTGCTCGCCGGCTGCCGCACGGAAAGTATCCGCCGCAGCCATGATCACGCGCTTGCCCTGATCCTTCAACATGCCTGCCAGCTTACCGACGGATGTCGTTTTGCCTACACCGTTCACGCCGATGACCAGAATAACCGATTTGCGGTTTTCAAACTCGTACTCGGTGCTGTCGACACGCATCTGCTCTTTGATGCTGTTGATCAGCAGCTGCTTGCATTCCACCGGACGTCTGATATGCTGCTCATCCACCTTCTCCTTCAGATTATCCAGAATGGCGGTGGTGGCGTTTATGCCGATATCACCCATGATCAGGATCTCTTCGAGCTCCTCGTAAAAATCATCGTCGATGACTTCGTATCCGAGAAAGATCGAGTCGAACCCTGCCACGATATTGTCCCTTGTCTTACTCAGACCTTTGACAAGGCGTTTAAAAAAGCCAACTTTCTCTTCTGCCATAAATTCCTCCGTGCGGGAAGTCAGGTCAGCTGGTTCTCGACCAGGTCGACCGAGACCAGTGTGGAAATGCCTTTTTCCTGCATTGTTATTCCATACAGGCGGTCCGCTGCATTCATCGTCCCGCGCCTATGAGTTATAATAATAAATTGTGTATTCTTTGTCAACTTCTGAAGATACCCGGCAAAGCGGCCGACGTTCGAATCGTCCAGCGCGGCCTCGATCTCATCCAGCAGACAGAACGGTGAAGGCTTCAGGTTCTGGATCGCAAACCGAAGCGCGATAGCCGTCAGTGCTTTTTCTCCACCCGAGAGCTGCATCATGTTCTGCAGTTTCTTTCCGGGCGGCTGAGAGATGATCTGAATTCCCGCCTCCAGGATATCTTTGTCTTCCATCAGCTCGAGGGTGCCTTTTCCGCCGCCGAACAGTTCCTTGAAGGCTTTGTCAAACTCCCGCTGGATATCCTTGAACTTGGCGGTAAACTGACGCCGCATGCCTTCGTCCAGTTCCAGGATGGCGTTACGCAGTGTCTCCTCGGCCTTTTTCAGATCCTCGTACTGTCCGGACAGGAAAGTATGCCGTTCCTGCAGTTCCTTGTATTCCTCGATGGCGCTTACATTGACCGCGCCCAGTTTTTTGATCTCGTCACGGATCTCGGCGATCTGCTTTCTCATCTGCCTGCGGTCAGTCATGCCTTCGCGTTTAAGCTCCGACGCGCTGCTCGGCGTGATCTCGTATTCTTCCCACAGATAGTTGATGCGGGCTTCCTGATTTTCTTCGAGCTTTTCGGACTGCGAGCGAAGACGGAACGTCTCTTTGTCAAGCAGGGATATCTGCTGCGAAAGCTCGTCCCTTCGCTCAAAGAACTGCCTGTGCGACACCGTCTGCTCTTCCTTCTCTTTCTGCTTTTCGGCCAGCTTCTGCTTCGATTCGGCCTCTTCCTTCTCAAAATCGGAGACCGTTTGGACCAGCAGATCGATCTCTTTCTTATGGTCTTCCGCATCGGAACGGCTCTTGTCGAGCGATCCGTTCATCTGCGTCTCTTCTTCGGTAAGACTGTTTATCTCGCTGTCCACACGTGCCAGGTTTTCCTTGGCAAAGCTTTCTTTCTGTTCCTGCTGCGAAACTTCCAGACGGGCCTCGCCGATCTCTTCACTGATGCGGGCCTCCTCGGCCTTCCACTCTTCCAATTCAGACATACGGGTGTCGATGTAGGTCTCCAGCTCTTCCTCGTCCTTTTTTGAAGCTTCGAGCAGCTTGTCGACCTGATCGTTGTCCGCCTTCAGTTCGGAAAGTCTCTCCTTCACTTCCTCCTGCTCGCGGCGGTATCTTGCGTATCCGGCCTTCACTTCCTGCATTTTTTCGTTCAGGGAGGAGAGGTTCATCTCTTTGGTATTTCTCTCCACGAACTGAGTCCGCAGCTTCTCCTGAAGATCGGCCGCGGTATCACGCAGCACATTTCGCCGGCTGCGGTTGTCGTTGATCTCTTTCTGCAGAACCGCGATGTCCTTCTTGAGAAGCTCGATGCTTGTCTCCAGATCTTCTATCTCTCTTCGACGTCCCAGCAGGTTGCTGTTGTTCTTGAACGCACCGCCCGTCATGGCGCCGCCCGGATTGAGCGATTCGCCTTCAAGGGTAACCATCCTGAAGCTGTGGCGGAATTTCCTTGCTATTGCGATGGCATTATCGATGTTGTCCACCACGAGAATGCGTCCCAGCAGATATTTTGCCAGTCCATTAAAGCGGTCTTCACATTTGACGAGGGTTGAAGCTACGCCGATCGCTCCTTTTTCGGAAAGCGCGCGTTTCTCCGGAAATTCCTGACGCGTGTTGATACTGTTCAGGGGAAGAAAAGTGGCCCTTCCGAATCTGTTTCTCTTCAGGAATTCGATCATGCGCTTGGCTGTCTGCTCATCGTCCGTGACGATGTTCTGTATGCTTCCGCCCAGCGCGGTCTCGATGGCGATCTCGTAGTCCTTTTCCACCTGGATCAGGTCCGCGACCACACCCAGGATCCCTTTTTCTTTATCTTTCTGTTCCATAACACGGCGGATCGAGTTTCCGTATCCGTCATAGCGCTCCGCCATGTTACGGAGGGATTCGAGCCTGGACTCTTCGCGGTGGAAGGTTCGCTGCCCGATCTCCATCTTATCATTCTGTTTTTTCAGTTCATCGTGGATCTTCTGAATCTCATCCTGCAGGTGCTCGCTCTCGGTTGTCATATCTTCGATGAGTCGATTGACCGCAGCGAGAGATTTCTCCGCCTCGGCCTTCTGGGAAAGAAGCTGTTCCTCTTCGCTCTTCAGCGAAAGGATCTCCTTGCTGATCCCTGCCTTTCGGATGTTGACCTGCTCAACGAGCGCATCGTTTCTCTGCGCCTGGCCTTTTGTTGCGGCGCGGGAATTCAGAAGCTCGATGATCTCGTTCTTGCCTTCTTCCACCGCTCTTTCGCACTCGGCGGCGTTTTCGCGGATCTCCTGAAGGCGGACTTCCTTCTCGGCAAGTATCGCGCCGCCCTTTTTCAGACCGGCCCGTGCTTCGGAGAGCCTCTCTTCCAGCGCTTCTTTCTCGTCGTTCCTGCGTTTCAGATCTTCCGTGATGGCTTCGAGTCTCGCCCTGTAGATCTCACTGTTCCTGTCGCCCGCCGCGATCTGCTCGCGCAGCACGTCGACCCTGCCCGAAAGTTCCTGCCTACGCATCGCCCTGGTCTGTATATCATCGCGCAGTTCGTCGATCGATCCGGTCAGTTCGTCCAGCACTTTTTCCAGACGGTCATATTCCTGCCTGGTCTCGTCGTAAGCGGCCTGCGTTTCGGCCAGCTGCTTCTCGGCGATAGAGTTCTTTTCGTTCAGATCGTCGAGTTCTTTTTTGGTCAGCTCGTGCTCAACGAGGAACAGATTGACATCCAGTATCCTCTGTTCTTCTCTTCTGGCAAGATAAATGCGGGCTGTCTCGCTCTGCCTTTCCAGGGGGCCCAGTCTTCGCGTAACTTCGTTCAGGATATCCGTGACTCGGACCAGATTTGCCTGCTCTTCATCGAGCTTTTTGAGCGTTGCGTTCTTGCGCCGTTTAAACTTGACGATACCCGCAGCCTCGTCAAAAAGCTCACGCCTCTCTTCGGGCTTGCCGCTCAGTATCCTGTCGATCTGGCCCTGTCCGATGATCGAGTAACCTTCTTTTCCGATACCGGTGTCATAGAACATTTCGTTGATATCACGAAGCCTGCAGGCTGTCCCGTTGATCAGATATTCGCTCTCACCCGACCGGTAAAGGCGCCTCGTCACCGTGATCTCGTTATAATCGACCGGAAGCTTTCGATCGGAGTTGTCGAGAGTGATGGCGACCGAAGCGAAGCTCAGCGGTTTTCGGAGTTCGGTTCCGGAGAAGATGACATCCTGCATGTTTCCGCCGCGGAGCTGCTTGGCGCTCTGTTCCCCCAAAACCCAGCGAACGGCATCGGCCACATTGCTCTTGCCGCTGCCGTTCGGTCCGACGATCCCTGTGATCCCGTTATGAAATTCAAAATTGATCTTCTGTGCAAAGGACTTGAATCCATGCACCTCAATGTTCTTCAGATACATGCTTAATTGCTGCCTTTTTGATTGAGTCTTTTGACGGCCTCATATGCCGCCGCCTGCTCTGCTGCTTTTTTGGTATGGCCCTGTCCGTAGCCCAGCACCTTTCCGCCGGTCTCCACACGAACGTTAAAATGCTTGTCGTGATCGGGCCCCTCCTCACTCAACATGATATATTCGATAGGGCTGCTGTCCTTGCCCTGGATCAGTTCCTGGAGAATAGTCTTGGAATCCACGAACAGCTGCTTGTTTTCAATATCATTGAGAATAAAGGACAAAACAAAAGCTCTGGCTGTTTCAAAGCCGCCGTCAAGGAAGATGGCCCCGATCAGTGCCTCCGTCGCGTCCGAAGTGATGGAATCGCGGTTTCTTCCGCCCGACATCTCTTCGCCCCGGCCGAGAAGCACAAAGTCCGGCACCTGAATATCCCTGGCACAGAGTGCAAGCGTCGGTTCGCACACCATGCTTGCTCTGAGCCTTGTCAGCTCTCCTTCCGGTTTTTTTGGGTATTTTCTGTACAGAAATTCGCTGCTTACTACTTCGAGCACCGCATCGCCCAGAAATTCCAGACGCTCGTTGCTGCCACGATGCCCCAGCTTCTTCTCGTTGGCGTAGGAGCTGTGGATCATGGCCTGCCGGAGCAGCTTTTTATTATGGAAGTGATACCCGATTATGTCCTCAAGTTCTTCAAGGTTTCTCATATTTAAGTTCCCCTTAGCCAGGCGCTTTTTGTCTGCGCCGCCGGCTTTTTTTCATCCACGTGTGGCCTGTTTTAAGGCTTCGACCACATCATGGACGGTAAAGATCCGCTCTTCGAGACGGTCATCCATTTCAATCTCATATTCCTGTTCAAGACGCATCTGCAGTTGGAAAAGATCCAGTGAATCCGCGCCCAGGTCATCCACCAAAAAGGAATCCTCCGTTATGGTCTGCGAATCGATCTGCAGAAGTTCTGCCAGTATCTCTCTGATTTTTTCTAGCTCCATCTGCTCTCCCTCTGCACTCTGTTTCAGACGCGAAGATTCTCTTCGATCTTTTCGTTTATCTTCTGCTGTTTAAATTCTGCGCACTGGAAGATACCGTGTTTGATCTCTTTTGCTTTTGCGCTTCCGTGGGTCTTTACGACCAGCCCTTTAAGACCAAGCAGCGGTGCTCCGCCGTACGAAGAGGCGTCAAATTTTTTGAGTGTTCCTTTAAGCGCAGGTTTGATCATCAGTGCGCCGATCTTGCTCATAAAGGTGGACATAAGGCCTTTTTTGATCTGACTTACCAGCGTGGCGGCGGTTCCTTCGTAGAGTTTGATGATCACATTTCCGGTGAAGGCTTCGCACACGATCACGTCCGCATAGCCTTCGGGGATATCTCTTGCTTCTATGCTCCCGATAAAGTTGATTTCCTTGCATTCTTTAAGCAGCGGGAAGGTTTCCTTTACCAGAGCGTTTCCTTTTTCTTCTTCGGCACCGATGTTCACTATTGCGACACGCGGTTTTTTGATGCCGACGATGTTTTCCATATATATAGAGCCCATCTTTGCGAACTGCACCAGATGGGACGGTCTTGCGTCTACATTTGCGCCGCAGTCGATGAGGAGTGATACGCCTTTTGCCGTGGGAATGAGCGGAGCCAGAGGCGGTCTTTCCACACCTTTGATGCGGCCGACGATCACCTGGCCGCCGACCAGCACGGCGCCGGTGCTGCCGGATGAGATGAAGGCGTCGGCTTCGCCGTGTCTTACTTTGTAGAGGCCGACGACGATCGAGGAATCTTTTTTGGTCCGGATGGCCACGACGGGCGGTTCGGCTGTCTCGATCACTTCGGTCGTATTGACGATCTCGATCCTGTCTTTCGGATAGTCGGGGTAGCCTGCGAGTTCTTTCTTTATTACTTCTTCGCGGCCGGTGAGGATCACTTTGATACCGCTGCGTTCTTTTACTGCCTCGACCGCAGCTTTTACAGGCTCCTGCGGGGCGTTGTCGCCTCCCATCGCGTCTACTACAACAGTGACTGTTTCTGCCATATTATACTCCAATCCGGCTTGATTCAAAGCCGTTGATCATCTGTTTTTCAACCTTTTTGAGCGGTTGTTTATGTCATTTTATCAGGCGGCCGTTTAAGACTGCCCGGTCGAGTTTGTCTTTTTTGTATGTGAGTTTCAGGGAGAAGAACGGCTCATCTTTTTCGAGGAGGTCCAGGAAGATGTAGTCCCCTTCCCACAGATTCAGTTCCCCGAGCTTATCTTTTGCCACCCATTCGAGCACGCCTTCGTCGCAGGTTTTCATTTCGCCTGTAAAGTCGGTGCAGGTGAACAGGCACATGTATTCTGTGCCGTAGCCTTCCTGGGTGAAGGTTACGATGCCTCTGAAGTCGAGGTTTGCAGGGGTCAGACCGGTCTCTTCTTTGGTTTCTCTTGCGGCGCATTCTTCGGGGCTTTCGCCTTCTTCAAAGTGGCCGCCTACGCCTATCCATTTGTCTTTGTTCACATCGTTCTTTTTGGTCACTCTGTGGAGCATCAGGTAGCAGTCGTCTTTTTCGAGATAGACGAGCGTGGTCATCGGATTTTTGATCATTCCGGTCCTTCCTTTTTTATGGGTCTTATAGCGCAAACAGGGAGCCTTGCTTCTGCAACGCCCCCTTCTTCGTCCAAATCAATCTTCAACTTTGATGATCTCTTTTTTGTTATAGCTTCCGCAAGCCTTGCACACTCTGTGCGGCATCATGAGAGCACCGCATTTGCTGCATTTAACAAGGTTCGGAGCGCTCATTTTCCAGTTTGCTCTTCTTTTATCGCGTCTTGCCTTGGATGTTTTATTTTTGGGACAGATGGACATATATTACACCTCCTTAAATTTACTGAATATATCGCTGATTGCCGCCATGCGGGGATCTTTTGGCTCTTCTTTGCAGCCGCATTTGCCAAAATTGAGATTCTTTCCGCAGGTTGCGCAGAGACCTTTGCAGTCTTCTTTGCACAGTACTTTGTGCGGCCAGTTCATCAGCAGCTCAAGATAGACCATACGGTCCATATCCAGGTCCGTACCGTTCAGATAACTGCTTTCATCCAGATCCTTGATGCGGTCTTCGGCTGTCTGCTTCATGTCGAGTTTTTGTTCGAACATGAGCGGTATGACCGTGCGCACATCTTCGAGGCACCTGTCGCAGGGAAGTATAACAGTAATGTCTGTCTTTCCGTAAATCTTAAGGACATGATTGCCGGTGTTTTCGATGGTGAGTTCTATGGGGGTGCTGTCTGCGACCTCGTATGAACTGCCCAGATATGTTACGGCCGGCATTTCAAACGGAAGGCTGTATTTTTCGGTCTTTCCGTCGCATTCTGAAATCTCTGCTAAATGAATTTGCATAATCTGCTCCTATCCACACTCAAACAATTATACATATCCATATTGTGTTTGTCAATCTGTTTTT
>CADCPK010000404.1 GCA_902803215.1 uncultured Lachnospiraceae bacterium | reverse complement strand
GCGGAATCCGTCTCCTCAGAAGTTGAAGAAGTAATGGATGCTGCGGACAGCACGCTGTCTGAAGTTGAGGAAATGATCGACTCTACGGATTCCACAACCTCCGAGGTTGAGGACATCGTTACATTCGATGAAGCGACATGGTCCGGCGCAGAGAGCATGGTTGAGTCAGTGCCGAGCTATGCCAACGGAGTCGAGGACATCGAGGAAGTCTATCCGGCAGTTGATTTCTACAGAGCGACACCGTACGTCTCTGTCAAGGTTCATGCAGATGAAGGCGCGTTCCCGGCCGGAACCACGATGACCGTGGAAGACGTCGAGGACGAGGAGACCATCACCGCGATTACGGAAGCTGCGGAAGAGACCGAAGCGAAGGTCCGCAAGCTGCACGCGGTCAACATTACATTCCTGAATGTCGACGGCCAGGAGATCGAGCCTCTGATCCCGATCAGCGTCGAGATCCGCTCCGAGCAGATCGCTGAAAATGAAAAGGCCATGGTCGTCCATGTGGATGACGACGGCAATGCCACCGCGCTTAGTGATGTCGAGGTGGAGGCGAAGAGGAATAGTGCGGTCGCGGAAGTGACGAAGGAAGGAACGGGAGAAGAAGCTTTTGACGATACTTCCGCGAATGAAGCTGCGGACAGCTTCAGTGAGAATGCAGAGGATATTATTGTATTCGACGCAGATGAGTTTTCCGTGTACGCGATCGTCTACACAGTTGACTTCCATTGGGAAGTTGACGGAAAAGAATATGAGTTCAGTCTGGCTGGCGGAGATTCCATCAGTTTCAGCAAACTTGTAGATGCGCTTCATATTCTTGAGACAGAACCTCAGGATGAAGAATTTGCAGCAGCGGCGGATGAGGAAATACCGGATGATGCTGTCAATGAACCGTCGGATGCAAATGCAGAGTTTATTAATGATATTGAAGATATTAAGTTCAGCTCACCTGAACTTGTTTGGGTAGGAAAGCTTCAGCAAGATCTGACTGCCGGAGAAATTGCAGAACTTTCCGGACTGGATGTCGAGTACTCCGCAGAACTTCTTGAGGAGGAGATTGCGGCATTCAAGGCGAAGGCGTATGCAGCTGACGAGTGGGTACTGCTGAGCGTAAAGCCTTTCACAACGGAAGAGTCACTGACGGTTTCTCTGAAGGATGGTGAAGTATTCACAATTAAAGTGACGGATGCTCAGATCAAAAAGACTGTGATCAGCGCCAGCGGCGATACTTATGAGATCACTGTTACATATGGAGATGACGCGCACATTCCGGATGATGCTGAACTTCAGGTGAGAGAGATAACGGAAGAAGATGAGAATTATGACTCACTCTGCGTAAATGCACAGAATACGCTTCAGCAGGAAGAAAAAGATCTGCAGAAACCGGTTCTGTTCGATATCTCAATTGTAAGCGGCGGAGAAGAAATAGAACCGGCTGAAAACAGTATCGTTAAGGTTGACGTGAAACTGGTCAGATCTGCTCTCAAGGGAATCTATTCGGATGAGGGATCACCGCTTCTTATTAATGATGAACCGATGGCCGAAGCGAATGGAGAGATTGCACAGGATATCCAGGTTCTCCATCAGTTGAAAGGTGGAGAGATAGAAATTGTTGATACGACGGATACTGTTGGAGAGAATGAAGTAACTTCCACCTTCACAACAAGTTCTTTCTCGGACTGGCTGCTTTTCTTGGACGAGACAGTTGATAGCATAACGATTGGCGTTAATGATTCGCTGACACTGCGTCCGTACAGCAAGTGGGTATGGAAGAGTGCAGAAGAAGAGGAACAATATGCTGATTATAAGTGGCAAGTTCCTCAGAACAGTAATGTGATTTCGTTTACGGAGAAGTATAAATATGATGAACAGTTGCGTGAAGGGTACACTTATTTCCACGGCACAGCTTCACGGCAAGGATCATTTGATCTTCAGCTTACTGAGAATGGAGTTGTAAAACATACGATTCACGTTGATGTTATTAATGATGTACCGGATTTACCTCCCACAATAACAGATACTGCTGATATAAAGGTGAATCTGTTCGATTACGATATTAATCCAACAGATCCTTCAAAATCGGGAGTACTCGATGTTCAGTCGAATGTCGCAAGTAATCCATCTAATTCAACAATAAATCATAATCATGACCTTAAGTTCCTTGGCTATGGTGGCAGCAATGGTGGTGCAGGAAACATCAATAACTATACACAGGAAGTACCTCATCAGGGTATTTTGAATGGGCAATTAGAGAACGGATATCCCAAATTAGCTAGTGGCTCTAAAGAGAATTTAAGATACCTGTTCACCGAGCCCGCGAATAACAACCAGAATGCTATTCGCGCATATATGAATGTGAATGGTTTATTCCAACAGGATACGAATGGATATTACTACTACAATAGTAATAGTAATTATGCATATTATAATCCGGATGGCAACAATAAGCAGATTACGTTGTATGATCATACGTATTCACAATGGACTAGTGGATCTGCAGGCGCGAATGCAAAGCCGATAGGATTTTTCCCGTTCCATCGGTATGACTCATATCTCAAAGAAGGCAATACCGGGATGAACTTCAATACTAACTTGAATCATCATTTCGGTATGAGCATGGCGGTAGATTTTGAAATACCGAGCGATGGACTTGATGATTATGGAAATCCAATCACGTTCGAGTTTTCTGGTGACGATGATATGTGGGTTTTCATTGATGGGAATTTGGTGCTCGATGTTGGCGGTATTCATCAGCCGGTAACAGGTAAAATCGATTTCTCAGCCGATAAAGTATATGTTTATGGCGAAGATGATACTACAATCACACAAAGGTTCATAGACGCAGGAAGTTCAACTTCATGGGAAATTGGTGATGGTAAGCCGCATACAATGAAGGTTTTCTATCTTGAGCGAGGCGGATGCGACTCAAACCTCTCGGTGAGATTTAATACGCCGAAACGTTTTGGTAAAGGAAGACTTTCTCTTGTCAAGCGAGAAAAGGATAAAACAAAACCACTCCAAGGTGCAACATTTAAGATTTGGGACAATGAAAAGTGTTTAGGCGACCCGATCGCTGAATATACCACGGATGTCAATGGGAATATAGATTTTGGTGAGTTCGTGGTCAAGTCCGCGACAGACACTTATTACATGAAAGAGACCAGCAGCCCGGACGGCTATATTCGCGAGACTGATGTTTATCAGATTAAACCCAGGTTAGATGGCCAGGGAGAAGTTGTAAAGGACGGAGACTACATACTGCTTGATATCTTCAAGAAGGATGGCTCAGCCCTTACCCGGTTGGACAATAACAATTTGAGCAATAAACCGGTAATTTTCCCGAACACGAAGATTGATACAATTAATATTCCTGCAAAGAAAAACTGGATCGGAGGAACAACAGATAGTGCCGTTATTACATTGACCATAAAGCGATACAAGCTGATTGATAAGACAAAAGGCTTTATGATCATTAAGGAAGTATATGGCGAACCAGATGGATTTATATTTGATGCAAATTATACTATCACATATCCGGATGGACACACGGAAATAGTTCCCTATAGTCAATTTACCGAGGGTATTTACGGCCTCGAAAATGCAGAGCCGGGGGCTTATGTTATTGAGGAAACTGTTACTTGTGATCCTCCAGACGGATATAAAATGACCCACTCCACCAAGCAGGTTCAGGTGACTCTTGAAGAGGATAGAACGGCACTGGCTGAGTTCAGGACTAATGTGGAGAGGATTACTGGTCCTCTTACCATTAAGGCGAATCTCACGGTGCAGAATGGAAGTCTATCTGATATCGATTATAGTCAGGTCAGATATGCTGTGATGGATTCTAGCGGGAAAAAGGTTACTTCTATAACACATGCACAGGCCGTTAACGGTACTACGTTGAACCTTCCTACGGGCACATATTCTGTAAAAGCAGTAAGTGTTCCTAAAACGCCGGTTACCTATGATCGGACTGTTCAGAATGTTGTATGCGGAAACCATGCAGAACAAGGCACTATCATAGGCAATATAGAGGTAACGGAGCAACCGACTGAGGTTGATTTTAATACAACCTATGTAAAGCAGAATAATGCATATAACTGCACTTGGAAAATCATGGATCAGTATGGAGACGCTGCACATAATTGGAACCGCGTCGTCTATAAGCAGGGAGCTGTTGCATATCCAGTCGGAACAAAGCTTCTTATGACGTTCAGAGTGCCTCAGGGAAAGTCAGAATTACATGAAGTAACATATGGTGGACAAGCTTTAACTGGCCAAAGATCAAATGTACAGAATAAAGAGGAGTATAGTGTAGAGTTTGTTGTCAGAGATAATGCGGAGTTAGTCTATAGTATCAATGTTTTTAATAATAAAAGTATTGATATTGATGGACCAACATTTACGGTCATTGGTGCGGCCAATAGTTTGATGGCGATGCCAAAACTTTCAGCTTCGTCGGTGAAGAAAGCTGTAGTCAACAACTCAACGAGACTCAGTGCATTAAATAAAGCTGCACATCCGGATGCGCCTGAAGGTAAAAAGTATGTTAAGGATCTTGAATGGTCTGAAAATGTAGTCCTAAACAAAGGCAATAGTTGGAATGATACAGAGACGCTTAAAAACCTGCCTGCGACAGATGACGAGGGTAATAAATACTATTATTATGTGGCTGCTTATGATGAGTCAGGTCTGGTAGAGGGTACGGTTTGTAGTGTTGATCTGGATGATGGTGACCTTCTGTTGATTGGTCAGGATAAGAATACCGGTAAAGATTTGAGCATTACAAATGAACTTCCGGGTTCTCTGATTGTTGAGAAAGAAGTAACGATCAATGATACGACAGTTACAGATCATTCGAAGGCGACTCTAGCTGATGGGACGTATTCCTTTGAAATAGTGAAGAAGGATGATGACAGTTTTGCAAAACAAACCGTGTCTGTTACCATCAAGAACGGTGAAGTCAATTCAGAGGAATTAAATAGCCTGAGACCGGGTGCTTATATCGTAACTGAGCTTGTGCCGGAGAATGGAACGGAAATCCGAAAAATCAACGGAACCGAAACTACTCTTTATTCTGCAGAGGTTGTTGTAGAAGCCGGTAAAACAGGTACCGCTGCCGCTAAGGTGACTTTTACAAATAACATTGTTAATACAGAGCTAAAAGTTATCAAAGTAGAAAAGGATTCGACGAGACCGGTTCTTGGAGCGAAGTTTAGATTGACCAGAGTAGACGAGGATGGCAATCCTGTTGTAGCGGAAGGACAGGCATATACCAGTGAGTCAGAAGTTAATGAAAATGGAGAATTGGAATTCTCCGGATTGAAGCAAGGACGTTACAAGCTGGAAGAAACACTTGTTCCAGAGGGCTATATAAAGAAAGAGTCTTACTACTATATAACTATTGGGACAGATGGTTCAGGAGCTCTGGATACCTCAATCCAACATGAAAGGATAAGCCCG